>DASPWG010000040.1:0-3509 GCA_035621915.1 Streptosporangiaceae bacterium | reverse complement strand
ACAGCTCGTGCGGGTAGCGATCGAGGTAGACCTCGGCCGGGCGCAGGCCTGCCTGCTCAAGCGCAGTGACGATCAGCTGCTCCCTGTGCTTCCTGGAGCTGCCGATGCCGTGCACCAGCATCGGCTCCTCGACCGTCTGCCGGACCCGGAAGCGCGGGTCGAGCGACTCGTAAGGATCCTGGTAGATCATCTGCACCGTGCGGCGCACCGGCCGGAGCTGCCGGTCGCGGAGACCGGCGATGTCGGTGCCGTTCAGCCGGACCGAGCCGCCGGCGGGCCTGACCATGCCGAGGATCGTCTGCACTGTGCTGGTCTTGCCGCAGCCCGACTCGCCTACCAGGGCCATCATCTCGCCGCGGTCGAGGCTGAAGCTCACCCCGTCTACGGCGTGCACCCAGCGCCGCGGCGCACGCGCCGTGGCCTGCATCAGCCCGCGCCGGACCGGATAGCGCGTGACCAGGTCCGCCACCTCCAGCAGCGGCGTCTTCGATACCCGGGTTTCAGTCATTGACCCAACCTCACTGCCTCGTCCGCGCCGGGCTCAGCACGGAGGCCGCCGCGTTTCCCTGCCCGAAGGCATGCGGCCAGGTGAGCGGTTTCGACCTGCAGCAACGCGGGATGATCCCGCGCGCAGCGTTCGATGGGCACATCGCAGCGCGGGCGGAACGGGCAGCCGGTTATATCCCGGTCCAGGCGCGGCGGCGAGCCAGGGATGGACGCGACGGCGTCCGCGCCGTACAGGTCGGGCGTCGCCGCGAACAGCAGCCTGGTGTAGGGGTGGGCCGGGGCGTGGTACAGCGCGTCCATCGGCCCGGTCTCGGCGATCTCGCCCGCGTACATGACCGCGGCCCGGCTGCACATCTGCGCGACGACCGGAAGGTCGTGGGTCACCAGGATCACCGCGAGCCCGAGTTCGCCGGACAGCCGCGTCAGCAGTTCCAGGATCTGAGCCTGCACCATGACGTCCAGCGCCGTCGTGGGCTCGTCAGCGAGCAGGATCTTGGGCGCGCAGGCCAGCGCCATCGCGATCGACGCCCGCTGGCGCATGCCGCCAGAGAACTCGTGCGGGTACCGCTGCGCGGACCTGGCCGGGATGCCGACCAGTTCCAGCAGTTCGCCCGCGCGCTTGAGCGCGGCCTTGCCCTCGGCGACGCCGTGGAAGGCCATCGGCTCGGCGATCTGCCAGCCCACCTTCTTGACCGGGTTCAGGGCGTTCATTGCGCCCTGGAACACCATCGCGATGTCCTTCCACCGGTGCGGCCGGACCGAGTCCTCGCCGTCGGCCAGGATGCTGGTCCCGTCGAGCCTGACCTCGCCGGCCAGGCTGGCGTTCGGCGGCAGCAGGCCCATGAGCGCAAGGATCGTCGTCGTCTTGCCGCAGCCCGACTCGCCGACCAGGCCAAACCGCTCCCCCGCCTCGAGTTCGAAGCTGACGCCCTGCACCGCGTGCACCGGCGCCGCGTGCGGCGGCTCGAACCAGACGTGCAGGTCCCTTACCTCGAGCAGGCTGCTCATATGGCGTCAGTCCCCCGCCCGGCAAGCGTGCGGATCTTCCACCTCGTCAGCGACAGGTGCGCGATCTTCAGCCGCGGGTTCAGCGCGTCCTCGATTGCCTGGCCGAGCCAGAAGCAGCCGACGCAGACCAGCGCTATGCAGATGCCGTCGGGCACGATCGCCCACCAGGCGCCAGAGCTCACGGCGGTGCGCTCGAACGCGTGCTCCAGGATCGTGCCCCAGGTCGTGACCGTCGGGTCCTCCAGGTTGAGGAACGCCAGCGCGGTCTCCAGGTAGATCGCGATGGCGACCGTCAGCACGGTGTTGGCGATCAGCAGCGGCCCCATCTGCGGAAGGACGTGCCTGGCGATGATCCGCGCGTGGCTGGCGCCAAGTGCCCTGGTCCGCTTGATGTAGACGCGCTCCTTGACGCTCATCACCTGGGCCCTGATGACCCTGGCCGTCCCGGTCCACTCCAGGATCGCGATCACCATGATCACGTGGAACAGGCTCGGCCCCCAGATGTCGGCGATCACCATGGCGAACACCAGGTCAGGGATGACCAGCAGGTAGTCGGTGATCCGCATCAGCGTGATGTCTACCCAGCCGCCGAAGTAGCCGGAGACGATGCCGACGCCGCCACCGATGATCATCGCGACCAGCGTGGCGGCAAAGCCGACGACCAGCGAGATCCGGCCGCCCTGCATTAGCTCGCTCAGCATGTCGACGCCACCGTCGTCGCAGCCGAGCCAGTGGTGCACCGACGGCGGCGCGAACACCGCGCAACTCTGCGCCGTCGCGCTGTACGGGGAGATGTAAGGCGCGATCACAGACAGCAGGACGAAGAAGACGATGATGCCCAGGCCCACCGCGGCGGTCTTGCGGTCCTTCAGCAGGGTCCAGAAGAAGCCGCCGCGCCGGCCGGACCGCGTCACCGGCTCCATGCCGGTGGCCGGCTCGTGCATGAGTGCGCTCATTCGGTGATCCTCGGGTCGAGGCGGAAATACACCAGGTCGGCCACGAAGTTCAGCAGGATGACCGACACCGTGAGGATCAGGAAGCCGCCCTGCAGCATCGGGTAGTCGCGCTCGGTGACCGCGTTGTACATGGCCAGGCCGATGCCGGGCCAGCTGAAGATCACCTCGATCAGCAGCGCGCCACCGACGATGTAGCCGAAGTCCATCGCGATCATGGTGACCATCGGCAGCAGCGCGTTGCGCACCGCGTGCCGCCAGACGATCCGCCGAACCGGCAGGCCCTTGGCCCGCGCGGTGAGCACGTAATCCTCGCCCAGCGTCTCCAGCACCGAGGTCCTGACCACCAGCGTATAGCTGCCGTAGGCGGTCAGCAGCAGGGTCAGCGCCGGCAGGATCATGTGCTCGCCGACGTCACCCAGGTGCTGCCAGAACGGCTCGGGGAAGAACGCGGCGAGCGGCCAGGTCATGCCGTGCGAGGGCAGGTAGTCCTGGAAGGCGATGAGCAGCATGAGGCCGAGCCACTGGGTGGGGAAGGCGTAGGCGAACACCGCAGCATTGGTGCTGATGTGATCGGTGACCGAGCCGCGCCGCCAGGCCGCCAGCACGCCGGTGAAGACCCCGACCAGGACCGACGCCAGCGTCCCCACCGTGACCATCGGGATGGTGTTCTTCAGATCGCCGATCAGCAGCTGGCTTACCGGCTGCTGGTAGACGAACGAGACCCCCATGTTCCCGTGCGCAAGCTCCCTCAGGTAGATGAGGTACTGCTCCCACTTGGGCTTGTTCAGCCCGAACTCGACCGTCAGCGCCCGGCGCAGCTGGGCGCCCGCGTGCGGCACCCTGGCCAGGTCGGTCACCGCGTTGCCCGGCAGCACCCTGAACATGAAGAAGTTCAGCGTGATCGCCACGAAGATCGTGACCAGCGCGAAGAGCGCGCGCTTGATCACGTAGTCAGTGCGCCGCACGGCCGTCTGCCTCCTCGATGCCCGTCAGCCCGGATGGCACAGTCAGCCGGCCAGGCTCACGTCCTCGAAGGGG
>DASPWG010000039.1:0-26804 GCA_035621915.1 Streptosporangiaceae bacterium | reverse complement strand
GGCCGTTGGCCAGCTTGTTCCGCAGCTGATGCTCGGTTTTGATGAGCTCGTCGATGCGACCAAGGATCTCCTTGTCGTCCACTCCAGGCCCCTTTCTCGCCGTCATCGTGCTCGCAACGGCATCCATCCTTTCACCGGCGGCTTGCTGTCAGAGCCGCTGGGTACCGTGTCGGCATGCCGCTGAGCCGCTCCCGCATCATTGCCGCCGCCATGGACCTGATCGAGCGGGCCGGCCCGCAGAGCGTCACCATGCAGCAGCTAGCGACGGAGCTTGGCTGCGGGGTCGTTGCCCTCTACAGCTACGTGCCGAGCACCCAGGCCCTGCTGGACGGCGTGGCGGACGCGGTGACGTCCGGTATCAAGGTCGCGCCGGTGTCCGCGGGCAGCTGGCAGGACCAGCTCGCCGCGCAGGCTCGGGCGGTCCGCCTGGCCGCGCGTGCGCGCCCCCGGTGCACCATGCTCGCGGCCGGCCGGCCAGCCAGCTCGGCCGCGCGCCTGCGCCTGCTCGAGCCGGCCCTCGCGAAGCTGCGGGCGGCAGGCCTGGCCGGCCCGGACGCCGTGCAGATCGCGCGGGCGTTCTGGACTTACCTGCTCGGCTCGCTGTTACAGGACGCGACAGCCCGCGGCGCACCCGAGCCGGCCGGCGTGTGCACCCGGCCGAGCGCGGCGCAGTTCCCGCAGGTCACGGCGCTGGCAACGGAACTGGCAAGACACGACCCCGACGGCGACTTCGAGTTCGGGCTGCGCCTGCTCATCAGCGCGACCGCCGCGCTAGTTCCGGCTGCGGGTTCCGACCACGCCCCCGGCGCCGCCGAGCACGAGGGCCAGCAGCACCGGCACGACGAGTGCCCGCTGCAGGCCGAACGCGCCGGCCAGTCCCCCGATCAGCACCGGGCCGCCCAGCATGCCGACGTAGCCAACGCCCGCCACCCGCGCGATGCCGTAGGAGGGCCGGGCCGGGTACCGGTTGCCCGCCGCCGACAGCAGCAGCGGGAACGTGCTTGACAGGCCGGCCCCGAAGATCGTGAAGCCAGCGATGGCCCCGGCCGCGCCGCCGCTCAGCAGCGCCAGCGTCAGGCCGGCCGCCGCGACCAGGCCGCAGGACCGCATCAGCCTGGCCGCCCCGAACCTGGCCGCGAGCCGGTCCCCGCTCAGCCGCCCGAATGCCATGGCCACGCTGAAGCCCGCGAAGGCAAGCGCGGCCAGCCCCGCCGAGGCACCGAGGTTGTCGCGCAGGTAGACCGCGCTCCAGCCGTCAGCCGCGCCCTCGCCGAGCAGCGAGCAGATGGCCAGCAACGCCATCAGCAGCAGCGCGAGCGTCATCCGCGGCCGGTCCTGGCTGCGGTCGGCAGCGGTTTCCGCCGGCCGGGCGGCACCGGCCTGGCCTGCAGCGGTCGTCGCGACCGCCCCGTTTCCGTCGTAATCAGCCAGCAGCCAGCGGCTGGCCAGCAGGGCGACGCACGCCAGCGGGATGGCGACTACGGTGAAGTTGACCGCCGGGCCGATGCCCGCCCAGGCGAACGCGCCGCCGATCAGCGCGCCGCCGAGGCCGCCGAAGCTGTAGCACGAGTGGAACGACGTCATAAGTGGCCGGCCGGCGCGCTGCTCGACCAGCACGGCCTGCGTGTTCATGCCAACATCGAGCATCCCGCCGGACAGGCCAGCGGCAAACAGCGCGGCGGCCAGCACGCCCAGGCTCGGCGCGAGGCCCAGGGCGATCGGGACGAGGGCGGCGCATGTGCCGGCGGCCATCACCGGCCGGACGCTGCCGGCCCGGTGCACGACGCGGCTGGCGACGGGCACGATCACGACCAGCCCGGCCGGCGCGGCGAGCAGGGCGAGGCCGAGCACGCCGTCGCTCAGATGCAGGTTCTGCTTGACGGCCGGGATCCGCGAGAGCCAGACGCCGTTGGCGAGGCCGAGCACGGCAAAGTAGGCCACCACTGCCACCCGCGCGCGCCGCAGGCTCGGACTGCCGGCCGAACCGGCCGGGGCACGGGAATCGATGCCGGGACCGCGGCCGGTGGTGGCGCCGGAGGCGTCCGCGGCTAGCCGGGACTCGATCTTGCCAGGATACCGACGGCATCCGGCCCGCGTTTGCCCGCGCTCGTGCAGGCCGGCAGGATGCTGCCATGACGACGCGCTACTCCGTGCTCAGCGACCTGGAGTGCCCGCGCTGCGGTGCCGTGCATGATGCGGGCAGGCTGCAGGGCACCTGCGGCTGCGGCAGCCCGCTGCTGGCCAGGTACGACCTTGGCCTGGCTGCCAGCCTGGTCGGGCCCGCGGAGATCGCGGCGAGGCCGCCTTCGCTGTGGCGGTACCACGAGCTGCTGCCGGTGACGGGGCCGCAGAACGTGGTGAGCTTCGGCGAGGGCATGACCCCGCTCATCTCGCTGCCAAGACTGGGCCGCGAGCTTGGCCTGCCAGGGCTGGCGATGAAGGACGAGAGCCCGCTGCCGACCGCGACCTTCAAGGCACGCGGCGCCGCGGTCGGGGTATCCCGCGCGCTCGAGCTTGGCGCCGCCGGGGTTGCCATGCCTACGAACGGAAACGCGGGCGCGGCGTGGGCAGCCTTCTGCGCACGCGCGGGCCTTCCGTTCCTGGTCGCGATGCCCGCCGACGCGCCGCAGGTCACCCGGTCTGAGTGCGTCGGGGCCGGCGCGGAGACCTATGTGGTGGACGGGCTGATCGGCGACGCCGGAGCGATGCTGGCGCCGGCAGTTGCCGCGCGCGCCGGATGGGCGGACGTATCCACGCTGCGCGAGCCGTACCGGCTGGAAGGCAAGAAGACGATCGGGCTGGAGATCGCCGAGCAGCTCGGCTGGCGGGTGCCTGACGTGATCCTGTGCCCGTGCGGCGGCGGCGTGGGGCTCATCGGCATCTGGAAAGCCCTCCGGGAGCTGGCGGAGCTCGGCTGGATAGGACCAGGGATGCCTCGCCTGGTGGCGGTGCAGGCAGCAGGCTGCGCGCCGATCGTCACGGCATTCGAGCAAGGCGCCGATGTCACCTCGCCATGGCCGCGGCCACAGACCGCGGCCTTCGGGCTCACGGTGCCGGCGCCGCTCGGCGGTTTCCTGGTGCTCCGCGCGGTCCGCGATACCGGCGGCTGCGCCGTCGCCGTGACCGACGCCGAGTTGCTGGCGGCGCAGGCGCAGGCCGCGCGCTCAGAGGGCACCTGGATCTGCCCGGAAGGCGCCGCCTGCCTGGCCGCCGCTGCGCGGCTGCGCGAGTCCGGGTGGCTGGCGCAGACCGATGAGGTGGTCGTGCTCAACACCGGGGCGGGGCTGAAATACCCGCAGACGGCGCTCACCGACCTGCCGGTACTCGCTGCCGATGCCGCGATCCCCGTGCTGCAGGACTGACTTAGGCGCTCCCGGCGGCTAGCAGATCTTGTGCACCCAGTCGTGCTCGTCGGGCAGCTGGCCGAACTGGATGCCCTCCAGGTGCTCGCGCAGCCGCGTGGTGACCGGGCCTGCCTCCCCGCTGCCGACGGTCCACTCAGCGGACACGCTCCTGACCATGCCGACCGGCTTGACGACCGCCGCGGTGCCGCAGGCGAATACCTCGGTGATCTCCCCGGACTCGCAGCCGTCCCGCCATTGCGAGATGGAGACCCTGCCCTGCGCCGCCGGGATGCCGAGGTCGGGCGCGAGGGTGAGCAGCGAGTCCCTCGTCACCCCCGGCAGCAGGGTGCCGGTGAGCTCCGGCGTCACGATGCGAGCGCTCGCGCCCGAGCCGTAGACGAAGAACAGGTTCATGCCGCCGAGTTCCTCGACCCACCGGCGCTCCGCGGCGTCCAGCCAGACGACCTGGTCGCAGCCGTGCTCCAGGGCCTGCAGCTGTCCGACCATGCCGCCGGCGTAGTTGCCGCCTGTCTTGGCCGCGCCGGTGCCGCCGGGCGCGGCCCGGATGTAACCGTCGGCGACCCACACCGACACCGGCCTGGCCCCGCCGCTGAAGTACGCCGCAGCAGGCGAGGCGATGAGCGCGAACAGGTAAGACGACGAAGGCTTGCTGACGCCCAGCCCCACGTGCGTGGCGATCATGAACGGGCGGAGGTAGAGGCTGTGCTCGTGCTCGGAAGGCACCCAGTCACGGTCCTGGGTTACCAGTAGCTCAATGGCCTGGATGAACAGCTCCTCGGGCAGGCCGGGCATGCCCATCCGGCGGGCCGAGCTGATGAACCTGGCCGCGTTGGCAGCTGGCCGGAACGTGGCGATGGGCCCGCCGGCCTGCCGGTATGCCTTCAGCCCCTCGAAGATCTCCTGGCCGTAGTGGAACACCTGGCAGGCGGGGTCCAGCGTGAGCGGGCCGTAGGGCCGCAGCTGCGCATCGTGCCAGCCTTCCTGCTCGGTCCAGGCGATCGTGACCATGTGATCGGTGAAGACCCGGCCGAATCCCGGCTCGGCCATGAGCTCGGCGCGGCGCGCGGCAGGCACGGGCTGGAGAGCAGGGTGGATGGCGAAGCGGACGTCGTGGGCTGCGTCAGCGGTCATCGAGAACCTTCCCTGTGTCAGGCCGTGGCGCCGTTGCCAAGGCCGTCACTGCCAAAGCTAGCTCGCTACCCGCTCCGCGATGTCATCCCCGATCTCTGGCGTGGCACGTGGTGACCATGCGCCCTGGCGTTCCAGCAAGTCCTCAGAGACGGCCTGCTCGATCCTGGCCGCCTCGGCCGCCAGGCCCAGGTGCTCGCACAGCATGGCCGCGGACAGGATGGCCGCGGTCGGGTCGGCTTTCTGCTTGCCCGCGATGTCCGGCGCGCTGCCGTGCACCGGCTCGAACGTGCTCGGCGCTGTCCGCGCGGGGTTGATGCTGGCGCTGGCGGCGAGCCCGATCCCGCCTGCCACGGCAGCGCCGAGCGAGGTCAGGATGTCGCCGAACAGGTTGTCGGTCACGATGACGTCGAACCGTTCTGGCTGGGTCAGGAAATACACCGCTGCCGCGTCCATGTGGCAGTACTCGGTGCTGACGCTCGGAAACTCGGCGGCCGCCTCGGTGACGCCGCGCCGCCACAGATCGCCAGCGTGGGCCAGCACGTTGCTCTTGTGCACCAGGGTGAGCTTGCGGCGCGGCCGCTCCGCCGCGCGCTGCAGCGCGTACCTGGCTACCCGGCCGACGCCGAACGCCGTGTTGATGCTCTCCTGGGTAGCCACTTCTTCCGGCGTCCCGCGGCGCATGGTCCCGCCTGCCTCGATGTACGGGCCCTCGGTGCCCTCCCGCACGACGAGGATGTCGACCGACTCGCTGCGCACGTTGGCCAGCGGCGAGATCACGCCAGGATAGAGCCGGACTGGCCGGAGGTTGACGTACTGGTCGAACTCGAACCGCAGGCGCAGCAGCAGTCCGCGCTCCAGCAGCCCGCTTGGCACTCCGGGCGATCCAACGGCGCCCAGCAGGATCGCGTCGTGGCCGGCTATCTCGGCCAGCACCGAGTCCGGCAGCACCTCCCCGGTCCGCTGCCATCGCTGCGACCCGAGGTCGTAGGACGTGGGCTGGATGTCCAGGGTGCCGAGGGCACCCAGCACCTTGATCGCCTCGGCTACCACCTCGGGGCCGATGCCGTCACCGCCGATGACGGCCAGCCTGATGCTTCGCGCTGCCACGGCAGTACCTTACTGGCTGGCCCGGGCGCGAGGGCAAGATGCCTGGCCTGGCCATTTGCCCTGGTCTGACCGGGGCGAGCTTGCCCGGCTGGCCGGCGGGCAGGCGTCCTCCGGTTCTGGCGGCTAATGCCAGACCATCGGCCCGATCAGGTCTTTCCGCGGCTCCGGGTTATGCGAAACTTTATCCCGAAAGACGCACATGGTATTTCCGTCACATCTACCGGCATCCCGCTGACTGCCAATGACTGCCGCCAGCGGCCATGGCTGGTTAGGGACAGTATGCGGTTCGGGATCTTAGGACCCCTGCTAGTCGATGACGGCGAGGGGCCGGTCAGCCTCCCGGCGAGGCGGCTGCGAGTGCTGCTCGCGGTGCTGCTGCTGCACTCCGGCCAGGCCGTCCCGGCTGATGAGCTGGCTGATGTGGTGTGGGACGGATCGCCGCCGCCGGGCGCAGCTGACACCCTGCGCACGTATGTAATGCGACTGCGTCGGTCTATTGGCCCACAGGCCGGCGCGCGGCTGGTGACGCGATATCCGGGGTACCTGCTCGACGCCGACGAGGATGAGGTGGACCTCTTGCGGTTCGCCCGGCTGTACCGCGACGGCGCCGCGGTAGTGCGTGCGGGCTCGTGGTCAGAGGCCTCGCGGATCCTGACGCAGGCGCTCGGGCTCTGGCGCGGCCCAGCGCTGGCGGATGTGCCTTCGACGGTACTGCAGCGCGACGAGGTGCCAAGGCTCGATCAGCTGCGGCTGCAGGCGCAGGAATGGCGGATCGAAGCGGACCTGCACCTGGCCCGGCACGCTGACCTCGTTCCCGAGTTGCAAGCTCTGGCGGCCGGGCATCCACTGCAGGAGCGCTTCCACGCGCAGCTGATGCTGGCGCTCTACCGGTGCGGCCGGCCGGCCGAGGCGGTAGCTGCCTACGAGCATGCGCGCCGGGCGCTGATAGCGGAACTCGGGACCGAGCCGGGCAGCGAGCTGCGCACGCTGCATGAGCAGATCCTGACCGCCGACCCCGCCCTGGCAGCGCCGGAGCCGGGCACCCGCGACGCCGGGACATCTGCGGTGATCCCTCGTCAGCTGCCAGGCCCCGTACCGCAGTTCGTCGGCCGGGACGCGGAGCTGGCCGCGCTGACCGAGCTAGCGCGGCTGGCCGCGCGCAGCTCTCCGGCGACTGTGGTGATCTCCGCGATCGGCGGGACAGCCGGGGTCGGGAAGACTGCGCTGGCCGTGCACTGGGCGCATCAGGTGTCGCGGCGGTTCCCGGACGGCCAGCTGTACGTGAACCTGCGCGGCTACGACCCAGATCAGCCGGTCGCCGCCGCGGACGCGCTGGCCGGGTTCCTGCGCGCCCTCGGCGTCGGCGGTCAGGACATCCCGACCGGGGAGGACGAGCGGGCCGCCCGATATCGCAGCGTGCTGGCCGGGAAGCGGATGCTGGTGGTACTGGACAACGCCAGGGACGTGGCGCAGGTGCGCCCGCTGCTGCCAGGCAGCGCCGGCTGCGCCGTCGTGGTCACCAGCCGCGACGGGCTGGCGGGGCTCGTGTCCAGGGACGGCGCGGCCAGGATAGACCTGGACCTGCTCCCGCTCGCCGACGCCGTCGCCCTGCTGGGCGACCTCATCGGCAGCCGGGCCAGCGCCGAACCCGATTCAGCGGCCGAGCTGGCCCGCCTGTGCTGCCGGCTGCCGCTGGCGCTGCGGGTGGCGGCAGAGCTCGCCGCGGCCCGCCCCGCCGCCGGGCTGGCCGACCTGGTGGCCGAGCTCGGCGACCAGCAGCGCCGGCTCGACCTGCTTGATGCCGGCGGAGATCCGCGCACCGCGGTCCGCGGCGTCCTGTCCTGGTCCTACCAGCACCTCAGCCAGGCCAGCGCTCGCGCGTTCCGGCTGGCCGGCTTGCACCCGGGCCCGGACCTGGACGACTGCGCTCTCGCCGCGCTCGCCGGCATCAGTCTCGCCGAGGCGACCCGGGCGTTTGGTGACCTCGGCTGCGCCCATCTGGCCCAGCCGGCCGGCCCAGGCCGGCACGGCATGCACGATCTGCTGCGCGCCTATGCCCGCGACCTTGCCGCGAGCATCGACGGCGAACTCGAAGGGCGCGCCGCGCTGACCCGTCTATTCGACTACTACCTGTCGGCGGCCTCGAACGCCATGGACGTCCTTGTCCCTGAGGAGGCACACCGGCGGCCGCAGGTTACGTCCACCGCTGCCAGCGTGCCCGGGATGTCCAGCGAGGCCGAGGCGCGGGCATGGCTGGACCGGGAGCGGCCGAACCTCGTCGCGGTAGTCGTGCACTGCGCCGGCCACGGCTGGGCCCGGCACGCGACCGACCTGGCCGGAACGCTATTCCGATACCTCATGCACGGAAGTCACCTTCCTGAGGCGCTGACCATCTACAGCCATGCACTGCAAGCCGCGCGGCAGTCGGGCCAGGCGGCGGCGGAGGCCGAGGCACTGAACGGCCTTGGCGGAATCGGCATTATGAAGGGTCATTTCCGGGACGCCGCCAGTCACTACCAGGCCGCGCTAACGCGGTACCGCCAGTGCGGCGACCGCGCGGGCGAGGCACGGGTGCTGCAGAACCTGGGCGTCACCGAGCAGGCTCTGCACGACTTCTGGCCAGCGGCCGACTACTTCCGCCAGGCCATAGGAGCCTTCGACGACGCCGGCGATAGCCTCGGCGCAGCGCGCGCGCTGACCAACCTCGCTGCTGTCGAGACCGAACTGGACCTGGACGACCAGGCATCGGATCATCTGCAGCGTGCCCTGCTGGTGTTCCGCGAAGCGAATGACGAGGTATTCGAGGCTGGTGCGCTCACGCAGATCGGCGAACTAAGCCTCCGCCGCGGCGAGCTGACGCAGGCCGCTGCCGACTTTGAACAGGCCATGGCCATCTTCAGCCGCATCGATCTTACGGTCGGGGTGGCCAATGGACTGTTCAACCGCGGCGAGGTCAGCCTCCGCCAGGGTGAATACCGTCAGGCCATCGGCTACCTGCAGGAGGCGCTGACGCTGCACCGGGAGACCGGTTACCAGCACGGCGAGCTCACGACGCTACGCAGCCTGGCCAGGGCCCTGCACGGGGCCGGCCAGCACGGGGCCGCTCGCGCCGAGCTAACGGCGGCGCTCGGGCTGGCAGCCGAGACCGGCAACACCTACCAGCTGGCGAGCACGCACCGCGACCTCGCCGAGAGCTACAGCTCCGCCGCCGAGGACGAGCAGGCTCGCTACCACTGGCAGCAGGCGCTGGCCCTGTTTACCGAACTCGGCGCGCCGCAGGCTGAGGAGGTGCGGGCCCGGATCACCACCGCGGACCAGCACGCCCTGGCAGACTCCTAGCGCGCCTGCCCTGGCCCGATGGCCAGGGCAGGCGCGCCGGATTCTGACCCGACCGCTGGTGACCTAGGGCTCGGCCTGCACGTCGGTCACCTCGGTCGACCAGAAGGCCGGGAGTGTGGAGTAGTTCGGCGGCTCGGCCTCGTCATCGATGTAGACGTTGCCAAGCCCGTCAGCGGCGGCGTCACCGACGTCCGTGCTCAGGTCGGCGGAGGTGCCGGCGCTGATCGCGGCGGAGAACCGGCTTGAGGCATAGCTGGCCATCCAGGACGGGAACGTCGTAGTCAGGAACGTGGCCTGGGACCCGCTGAACACCTGCAGGATGTCGCTGACCGGCATGTAGCACGAGGACGTGGTGGTCACCGTGCCGGGGTCGAGCATCACGATGCCGCCCAGGTTGTGGATGTAGCTGTACAGGGTCTGGTAGTAGGACACGTCCGAGCACGAGGTGGGGACCTCGTCGAGCATGATGCTCGGCGTGCCGTACCAGCTGACCGCGTTGGTGATCTCCGACTCGACGGTAGCGACCGGCGTGGCCGCGTAATCGGTGGAGATGTAATACAGCGGCGTGATGCCCGCGCTCAGCAGCGCCGCGATCGTCGGCGGCCAGGCCGTATTCTCCGCGTCGGCGGGCTCGCCGTTGCAGCCCGAGCCGCTGCCGTCCGGCGCGCAGATGTCCAGGATCGCAGCCCTGACCACGGGCGAGCTGTCCTCTACCGAGGTCCAGCTGGATGCGGTCGCTGCGGCGTACAGCGTGGTCACGATGTGCTGCGGGGCCGCGCCAGCCGGCGCCAGGCCGGCCACGTCGGTGACCTCGGCCGACCAGAACGCCGGCAGGGTTGAGTAGTTCGGCGGCTCGGCCTCGTCGTCGACGTATACGTTGCCGATGCCGTCCTTGGCCGCGTCGCTCACGTCGGTGCTAACCCCGGTCGAGGTCCCGGCGCTGATCGTGGCCGCGAACCTGCTCGCCGCGTAGCCGGCCATCCAGGACGGGAACGTGGTGGTCTGGAATGCCGCCTCGGTGCCCTCATACACCTGCAGGACGTTGCTTGCCGCCATGTAGCAGCTCGGCTCGCTGTCGTCGCCCGGGTTCAGCTCGACAGTGCCGTTGTCTGTGACGCTCTTAACGTAGGCGTACAGCGGCGCGTAGTAGCTCGCTTCCACCGCGCACGTCGACTGGGCCTCGTCGAACATGAACCCGATGCCCTTGCCGTACCAGCTCACCGCATCGGCCACCTCCGACTCCACGGTGGACAGCGAGAAGTCCGAGCTGTCGCCCTCGTTGCCGTAGTCGGTGGAGATGTAGACCAGCGGGGTAATGCCCGCCTCCCGCAGCGCCTGGATCTGCGTGGTCCAGGCGGCCGGCGGCTGCTCGCTCCACGGCTCGCCATCACAGCCGGAGCCGGTGCCGTTGGCCGCACACATGTCCACGATCGACGCGCTGACGGTCGGCGCGCTGCTGGTGACCTGGTCCCAGACCGAGAGCCCCGGATACGCGTACAGGGTCGTGATGATGTGCTCAGACCCTATGAGCTTGCTGGTCTGCGCGTTGGCGCTGGCGACCGGTAGCAGGAAGGCCGCCAGGCCTGCTGCCACCGCGAACAGGGCTGTTCTCTTTGCCCGCATGGAATGCCTTTCTGCATGAGCGTCTTTGTATGGCTTAGGGCGCATGCGAGGCTTATTCTGACCAGGGCGCGTGGAACTTCCGTCACATCTGCGTGGCATTCCGCTGGCTGGCATCAGGCAGCGGCCTTAGCTGGCAGGGGACAGGATGCGGTTCGGGATCTTAGGACCCCTGCTGGTCGATGACGGCGAGGGGCCGGTGAGCGTGCCGGCCGGGCGCCTGCGCCTGCTGCTGGCGGCGCTGCTGCTGCACGCAGGGCAGACGGTGCGGGCTGAGGCGCTGGCAAACGTGCTGTGGGACGGCTCACCCCCGGCCGGGGCGGCCGACACGCTGCGGACGCACGTGATGCGGCTGCGCCGCGTACTGGGCCCGTCCGCAGGCGCCCGGCTGGTGACGCGATATCCGGGTTACCTGCTCGAAGCCGGCGAGGATGAGGTTGACCTGCTGCGGTTCGCGCGGCTGTGCCGCGATGGCGGGGCCGCGGTGCGAGCCGGCATGTGGCCTGAGGCAGCGCAAACCTTGACCGAAGCGCTGGCGCTGTGGCGCGGGCCGGTGCTGGCGGATGTCCGCTCGCAGCTTCTGCAGCGCGATGAGGTACCTCGCCTCGAGCAGCTGCGCTTGCAGGCGCGGGAGTGGCGCATCGACGCTGACCTGCACCTGGGCAGACACGCCGATCTCGTGCCTGAGCTGCAGTCGCTTGCCGCCGAGCTTCCGCTGCGTGAGCGTTTCCATGCCCAGCTGATGCTGGCGCTGTATCGCTGCGGCCGGCAGGCCGAGGCACTCGCCGCCTATCAGCGTGCGCGCGAAGCCCTGGTCGAGGAACTCGGCACCGAGCCCGGCAGCGAGCTGCGCGCCCTGCACCAGCAGATCCTGACGAGCGACCCGGCCCTCGAAGTGTCCCCGCCCGCCGCCCCCCGCTCGGCTGCCCACGCGCAGGTGCCGCGGCAGCTGCCAGGACAGGTGCCGCAGTTCGTCGGCCGGGACGCAGAGCTTGCCACGCTGACCGAGCTGCTGGAGCACGCCGGGCGCAGGTCGCCGGCCACGGTGGTGATCTCGGCGATCGGCGGCACGGCCGGGGTCGGCAAGACCGCGCTGGCAGTGCACTGGGCGCACCAGATCGCCAGTCGTTTCCCGGACGGGCAGCTGCACGTGAACCTGCGCGGCTACGACTCCGACCAGCCGGTCGCCGCCGCCGACGCGCTGGCCGGGTTCCTGCGCGCGCTGGGCGTCCCCGGTCAGGACATCCCCGCCGAGATCGAGGAACGCGCCGCCCGGTACCGCAGCCTGCTGGCCGATAAACGGATGCTGATCATGCTGGACAACGCCAGCGGCGTCACCCAGGTACGGCCGCTGCTACCTGGCGATCCAGGCTGCGCCGTCATCGTGACCAGCCGGAACACGCTGGCCGGACTGGTCGCCAGGGACGGCGCGGCCCGGCTGGAGCTGGATCTGCTCCCGCCTGCCGATGCGGTCGGCTTGCTGCGCGAGCTCATCGGCAGCCGGGCCGTCGCCGAACCCGATTCAGCGACCGAGCTGGCCCGCCTTTGCTGCCGGCTGCCGCTGGCGCTGCGGGTGGCGGCTGAGCTTGCCGCCGCGCGTCCCAAGGCCCGGCTGGCTGACCTGGTGGCCGAGCTCGGCGACCGGCAGCGCCGGCTGGACCTGCTCGATGCGGGCGGCGACCCGCGCTCCGCGGTCCGCACCGTGTTCTCCTGGACTTACCAGCACCTCGACCCGGCCGCCGCCCGCGCGTTCCGGCTGGCCGGCCTGCACCCCGGCCCGGACCTCGAGCCCTACGCCCTTGCCGCGCTGACCGGCACAGCCGTCAGCGAGGCGGCCCAGTCACTGACCGTCCTCGCTCGTGCACACCTGGTCGAACCGGTCGGCTCCGGCCGGCATGGCATGCATGACCTGCTCCGCGCGTACGCCCGTGAACTGGCCGCCAGCACCGAGGGCGAACACGGCCAGCGGGCGGCACTCACGGATCTATTCGATTACTACCTGTTCGCCACGGCAGTGGCCGTGGACATCCTGTACCCAGCAGAACGGCATCGCCGGCCTCGCATTGCCCCGTCAGCCGGCGCCGTCCCGTCCATCACCGATTCGGCCGCTGCACGGTCGTGGCTAGATGGCGAGCTACCTAACCTTGTCGCGGTCGCCGTACAGGCCGCCGATCACGGCTGGCCCGGCCACGCCACCCGGCTGGCAGTCACGCTGTTCCGCTACCTTGACGGCAGCGCTCGATATTCCGAGGCCCTCGTCGTTCACAGCCACGCTCGTGCCGCCGCTCGCGAGGCAGGTGATCGCGCGGCAGAGGCAGAGGCACTGGCCTGTCTCGGCCAGCTCAGCTGGCGGCAGGGTCCCTTCCAGCAGGCTGCCGACTATCACCGCGAGGCCCTCACCGCGTTCCGGGAGGTCGGCGACCTGACCGGTCAGGCGCGTGCGCTTGGCAGTCTCGGCAACGTCTGCCACGAACAGGGTTCCTACGATCAGGCAGCCGATTTCTACCGGGAGGCGCTGGCGCTGTTCCGCGAAGCGGGCGACCGTGTCGGTGAGGCATACGCGCTCAACAATCTAGGCGTCGGCGACGAGTTCCAGGGCCGGTACCAGCAGGGCGCCGACTACCTGCGGCAGGCCCTGACCACGTTCCGGGCGGCGGGCGACCGGACCGGTGAAGCGATGGTGCTGGACAACCTCGGTTCGGTCCTTGAGAAGCTAGGCCGCCACGATGAGGGCGCCGAGCATCACAGGCAGGCCCTGACAGCGTTCCGGGAGATCGGCGACCGGACAGGTGAAGGCTGGGCGCTGAACAACCTCGGCGTCGCTGACCGGCGGCAGGGCCGATACGAGCAGGCAGCCAGCCATCACCGGCAGGCCCTTGCGGCGTTCCGGGAGGTCGGCGATCTCGCCCGCGAAGCCGAGACGCGAAACCGTCTGGGCCAGGCTCTTCTTCTCGGCGGACTAGCCGCGCAAGCCGAGGGCGAGCACGCAGGCGCGCTCAAGATTGCCGTCGAGATTGGCCACAAGTACGAGCAAGCTCGCGCACTCGACGGGCTGGGCCATGTGTTTCAGACGGGGGGTGACTCCCGGCGGGCCAGTGAGCACTGGCAGCAGGCCCTGGTGCTCTATGCGGACCTCGGCGTCCCTGAGGCCGATAAGGTCCGGGCCCGGCTGGCAGCCACTGGCGAGCACGCACTCGCCGAACCGTAACGCGCTGGGTTAGCGGACAGCTTAGCCAGCTCGGCGCGCGGGGCGGCAGCACGCGTCAGTCACCATCCAGGTCCACGACCCTGGCCTCGCTGGCGCCGATTGCGCCGGCGATCTGGGTCAGCAGGTCGGCCGGCACAGCGGAGTCCACCGACAGCACGATGATCGCCTCTCCGCCCTGCGCATGCCGGCACACCTGCATGCCGGCGATGTTGATGTCCTTGTCGCCGAGCAGCTGGCCGACCGTGCCGACCACGCCTGGCCGGTCGGAGTAGCTGAGGAACATCATGTGGTCGGCCGGAGCGATCTCGGCATCCAGGCCGTTGACCTCGACGATCCGCTCGCTCTGCCGCTTGCCGGTCAGGGTGCCGCTCACCGAGACGAGCTGGCCCTCGGCTGTCGAGCCGTGCAGGCGCAGCAGGTTGCGCCAGTCCGGGCTGGCCTCGTCGGCGCTGAGGGCGACCTCGACCGCCCGCTCCTTGGCGACCAGCGGCGCGTTGACGTAGGTTACGGGCTCCTCCGTCACGTCGGTGAACAGGCCCTTCATGGCCGCCAGCTCCACGACGCTGCCGTCCAGCCCGGCAATCTCGCCGCGCAGCTCGACCGTCAGCCCCGCGGTGGCCCCGCCTGCCAGGGCGGAGAACATGCGGCCGAGCTTCTCGGCGAGCGGCAGCCAGGGGCGCAGTTCCTCGGCCACGGCGCCGCCCTGGACGTTCACCGCGTCCGGCACGAACTCGCCGGCCAGCGCCAGCCGTACCGACCTGGCCACCTGCGTGCCCGCCTTCTCCTGCGCCTCGTGCGTGCTGGCGCCAAGGTGCGGGGTGACTACGACGTTGTCCATGCCGAACAGCGGGCTGTCGGTGCACGGCTCCCTGGCGTAGACGTCGATGCCCGCTCCTGCTACCCGGCCCTCCGCCAGCGCGCTGGCCAGTGCGGCCTCGTCCACGATGCCGCCGCGCGCCGCGTTGATGATCCGCACTCCCGGCTTGACCAGGTGCAGTTCGCGCTCACCGATCAGGCCGGTGGTCTCGGCGTTGCGCGGCAGGTGCACGGTGATGAAGTCCGACTCGGCCAGCAGCTCGTCCAGGCTGACCATCCGCACGCCGAGCTGCGCCGAGCGCGCGGCGGGCACGTACGGGTCGTAGGCGATCACGGTCATGTCGAAGGCGGCTAGCCGCTCGGCCACAAGGACCCCGATCCGGCCAAGGCCGAGGATGCCGGCGACCTTGTCCTGCAGTTCCACGCCGGTGTACTTCGAGCGCTTCCACTCGCCGTCCTTCAGCGAGGCCATGGCCTGCGGCACGTTGCGGGCGACGGCGAGCAGCAGTGCTACCGCGTGCTCCGCCGCGCTCACGATGTTGGACGACGGCGCGTTCACGACCATGACGCCGGCCTTGGTAGCGGCGTCGACCTCGACGTTGTCCAGGCCCACGCCGGCCCTGGCGACTACGCGCAGCCGCGGCGCTGCGGAGATCGCCTCCGCATCGATCATCGTGGCACTGCGGACGATCACGGCATCCACGTCCGCCAGCGCGGGCAGCAGCTTGCTGCGGTCCGCTCCGTCGGTGTAGCGAACCTCGAACGAGGACTCCAGGAGCGCTATCCCGGCTGGCGACAGTTCTTCGGCCACGAGAACGACTGGGGCAGCCACGGATCCTCCGTTGCGCGCGGGAGCTTCACAGTTTATCGGCCGGCCGGTTACCCGCTTCGCAGCCGCCGCCTCCGGCGGTCAGCCCGCAGGCGCGGCAGCGGGTTCGTCAGAGTCGGTATCGGCAAGCCCGTCAGTGTCGGCCCGGACGGGCTCTAACCGTCCCGCGGGCGGAGTAGCAGGGGCCAGCTCGTCCGGGCCGCCCTCCGCGTCCGCAGGCGGCCTGCCGGGAGTCGGCCCCGCCTGTCCCGTTCCCAGGACTACCGCGCGCCGCCCGCCGGACTCCGGCAGCGACTCGATCGCCTGCACCGTCATCGGCCTGGCTACCAGGAACCCCTGGCCAAGACCGCATCCCATCGCCCGGAGAAGCTCGAGCTGCTCGGGCCGCTCGATCCCCTCCGCCACGATCTCAATGCCCAGGTCGTGGCCTACCTGGACGATCGTCCTGGTCAGCATCGCGAGGGTACCGTCGGTGCCGAGCCCGGCCACGAAAGAGGGGTCGATCTTGATGATGTCCACGGGGAGCTGGCGCAAGTAGGCCAGCGAGGCGTACCCGGTGCCGAAGTCGTCGATCGCAAGCCTGATGCCGAGCGCCCGGAGGCGTGCCAGCTCCTCCAGCATGGGCTCGGGCGCGTCGATCAGCATCCGCTCGGTGAGCTCCAGGGTCAGTGCCGAGCGCGGCAGGCCGCAGTCATCCAGCGCGGTCAGGACCGACTCGGCGAACCCGCTTGCGCCGGCCTGACGAAGCGAGCAGTTCACCGAGAGCCCGACCTGCCAGCCACCGGCACGCCAGTCGGCGACCTGCTGGCAGGCGGTACGCAGTACCCACTCGCCCAGGGCCACGATGAGGCCGGACTCCTCCGCGACGCTCAGGAACTCGGCCGGCGGCACCTGCTCCCCCGCCCAGGACCAGCGCACGAGTGCCTCCACGCCGGCCACCCTTGAGGTGGCAAGCTCCACGAGCGGCTGGTACTCAAGCCGTAGGGCACCCGCCGCGATGGTCTCGCGCAGCGCGGCCGCCAGTTCAAGCCGCCGGATCACGTCCGCGTGCATGTGCGCCGCGAAGACCTCGACCCGGCCGCCGCCGGCCTCCTTCGCCCTGGCCATGGCGAGATCGGCGTTGCGCAGCAGGTGCTCGGCAAGGTCAGAGTCGGCAAACGCCACGCCCAGGCTCGCGGTCATCGTGATGTCCCGGTCGGCGACCCGGAACGGCGTCGCTGCAATCGCCCCGGCCAGCCGCTCGGCGATGTCGACCACGTCCTGCGGGCGCGCCGCGTGCTCGATCAGGATGGCGAACTCGTCACCTCCCCACCGGGCAACGGTGTCATGCGCGGGCACCTGGGCGCGCAGCCTGCGCCCCGCCTCCGCCAGCAGGAGGTCGCCCGCGCCATGGTCGGCCGAGTCGTTGATGGCGGTAAACCCGTCGAGGTCCACGAAGATCGCGGCGGCCCGCTCCGGCTGGGCCGCGGTGTCACCCCCGCTGAGCAGCAGGTCCTTGACCCGCTCCTCCAGATAGGCCCTGTTGGGCAGGCCGGTCAGCCCGTCGTGAAACGTGAGGTGAGTGACCTGCCTGCGCAGCGCGACCTGGTCACTGACATCCCTGGCAGTCACCAGCAGCGCCTCTTGCCGGCCGGTCCCTGTGTACCTGGACAGAGTCGCCTGCACGTGCCGCCAGGTCCCGTCCGCGGCCCGCACCCGGCACGCCAGGCTGTGCACCTGGGCAGGGTTGCCGATGGCCGCGGCTGCCGCGGTGCGGGCGGCGTTTCCCTGGTCGTCTGGATGCAGCAGGTCGCTGAGCTGCCGTCCGGTCAGGTCAGCGGGCACGTAGCCGTACCGGCCGATGGCGCGGCTTGCGTAGGTGATGGCGGCCGCGGTGTCGCAGAGCAGGACCACGTCGCTGGTGCGATCGGCTAGCTGCAGGAACTTGCTGCCCGAGGTCGCCGAGAGCTTGGTCAGCGACTCGCTGCGGCGCAGCAGCCCAGCGGCGCGCGCGACCAGCGCGAACGCCAGCGCGCAGCTGGCAACCAGGGGAACCGGGCCGCTATGCCCCCGGGTCACGAGCGCGAAGATGAAGGTAGCGACCGCGGCCAGGCCCGCCACGGCAAGGCCGACGACGGTGCTCAGCGGCACGGCTGGCAATGCGCGCTCCGCGTCGTCGGTGCCGGGCACGGTGACCGGAGGCCAGGGCAAGGCAGCCGCGCCAAGCAGGCAGATCGCGAGCAGCCAGGCGAGCTGGGGCCATGCCCCCGCATGCAGCCCGGCGGCGCGATCCTGCACCGCCACCAGGTCGCCGAGCGTGGCCGCTGCGAGGGCCAGGTACGGCGCGAGGGCGGCCCGGCCCGCGCGCAGCGCAGCCGGTAGCAGCGCGCCGAGCGCGACTAGGTCCGCCAGCGGGTGGATGAGGTCGACGCTGAACGAGGCCGGCCCGACCGCGGTGGCCGCGTATGCGGGCCGGAGCACCGCGATCCACGCGATGGCGAACACGCCAAGGCCCACCAGGCCTCCATCGGCCAGCCTGCTCACCGAACCCGCTGGCCGACCGCCCGGAGCCAGCCGGCAGACGCCGATGGCCAGGGGTACTAGCCCGGCCATCGCCAGCAGGTCCGTCAGCGACAGCTCGACCGCCGCCGGCATGACCGATCCCACGGCGGCCACCTGGGCGGCGAACGCGGCGCCCCAGGCCGCTGCCGCGGCGGCAAGCCAGCGGTAGGCCGGCCCGCTTGAACGCGACCGGCGCAGCAGCAGCGCCACGGCAGCGGCAGCCAGCAGTATCCCGGCGATCGTCCAGGCAGGACCGGCAGGGCTCATCGGGCCCGGCCCGCCCCGAGCGCAGGGCACCGGGCATGCCAGGACACAGCACCCGAGGGCACCGTGCGTCCGTTCACCCGACCTCCCTGTCTGCCAGTTCCGACGAAATGCAGCACCAACCGTGCCACGGCCGCGAGTGCTCCGTGCAGCGGGAACACGCAAGATCAGCGGCCATAATGGCGTCGTCAGATGTTCATGCCGTGCCCGCAGCTCGTCATTGAGCGCCTGCAGCACACGTCCCGCCAGCAGCCGCTACTCGGGCCCTGGATCTGCTCCGATCCGCGGGCTTCCCGAGCGCGTGATGTCGCTGGTGAGCAATGTGCTATGCACTTTACGGCTCGCAGATCACGCTTGGATTGAGGAAGGGCCTACACAAGGCGACAACTTCGTCCCGTGCCGTGACGAGCATCGCAGTGCCCGGCCGGCAGGCCTGGCCAGCACCATTCAGTAGTCCCCGGTGATGACGTTGGCCAGGGGTTTCCCGGCCAGATAGCGCTGCGCCTGCGCGCGTACGAAGGCCTCCGCGGCCCTGGACGAGGCCGGTGTGGACGCACCGACATGCGGTGTTATGAGGACGTTCGGGAGCGCCCACAGCGGGTGGCCGGGTGGCAGCGGCTCCGGGTCGGTGACGTCCATCGCGGCGTACAGCCGGCCGCTGGCCAGCTCGGCGACCAGGTCATCGGTGACCACGAGTGAGCCGCGGGCGGCGTTGACCAGCAGGGCCCCGTCCTTCATCCGGGCCAGGAAGGCCGCGTCGGCCATCCCGATGGTCTGGCTGGTGCGCGGGGCGAGCAAGATCACCACGTCGGCTTGCGGCAGCAGGCTTGGCAGTTCAGTCACGGCACTGACACCAGGGCGCGCCGACCTGGCGACGCGCAGCACCTGCACCTCGAAGCCGGCCAGTCTCCGCTCCACAGCGCTGCCGATCGACCCGTAACCGACAATCAGGATGGTCTGTCCGGCCAGGCTGCCGGTGAACCGGTAGCTCCACCGGCCGGCCGCCTGCTCGGCCGCGAAGTACGGGAACTGGTGGACCGACGACAAGACGGCAGTAAGCACCCACTCGGCGGTGCTGTCGTCGTGTACGCCGCGGGCGTTGCACAGCACCGCCCCGTCGGGCACATGCGGCCGTACCCGGTCGAACCCGGCCGTCAGCGTCTGCACCACCTTGAGCCTTGGCATCTGCGCCATGGAGGTCAGCGCCGCGGGACGGGGGAAGAACTCGGGCACGTAGAACTCGACGTCGCCGGCGCCGGCAGGCAGGCTGCCGCCGTCCGGCACCACGACGTCGACGACTGCGCCCTCCAGCCCTGCCAGGGCGTCCGCGATCGGCCGCAGTGGCACCCAGATCAGCATGAGCCACCTCGCCCGGGCCGGAGAGCGGACACGGTCAGGCGGGCGACCCGGATCCCGTCCCGCTGAGGGCCTGCGCCGTCGAGGGCCTGCGCGCCGGCCTGGCCGCGACGGTCGCCGTCGCAGGATACTGCGGGGTCTCGATGCGCGGAAAGATCGGCCTCGGCTCCGGCAGGGCGCCTGCGGAGTCGTCGCAGGCGGCGGCGATCCTGGCGGCGAGATCGGGCAGGAACGGCCAGATCTCGGCGGCCGCGACCTGGCAGGCCGCGATCAGCGCGCCCAGCACCGCGTCCAGCCGGGCCGCGGCGCCGGCCTCGCCGGCCCGTTCCGACCTGGCCAGATGCCACGGCTGGGTGGCGTCGACGTAGCGGTTGGCCTGCTCGACGATGGCCCAGACCGCCGCCGTTGCGGCGCGGAAGTCGAAGTCCCCGAGCGCGGCCCTGACCTTGCGCGGCGCCGCCTCGATGGCGGCCAGCAAATCCGCTGCGTCGGCCGGCCACTCTGGCGCGCCCGCCCCGGCGCCAGGCCCGCCGGCGGCGGCTAGCCAGCGGCTCGTCCCCGGCGGCCAGGCGCACGGCCTGATCACGCCGCCGCGGCTGGAGTGCACCAGGGACACCACCCGGCTGACCAGGTTTCCCAGGCCGTTGGCCAGCTCGTCGTTGGCCCGCGCGACCAGCCGGTCCACGGTGAAGTCGGCATCGCCCACCCTGGGCACCTCGCGGAGCAGCCACCAGCGCACCGCGTCGATGCCATAGGTGCCCGCCAGCTGTACCGGATCGCTGTCGGCGCCCACCCCGGCCGACTTGCTGATCTTCCGGCCGTCGACGCTCAGGTAGTCGTGCACGAAGATCTCCGTCGGCAGCGGCTCTCCGGCCGACAGCAGGATGGCCGGCCAGTAGACCGCGTGGAACCGCAGCACGCCCTTGCCGACCAGGTGCACGCGGCGATCCGCGCCGGCCCACCAGCGCTGGTAGTCGGCTCCGCGGGTGCCGTAGCCGAGCGATGTGATGTAGTTGCCGAGCGCGTCCCACCAGACGTAGATCACCTGGCCCGGGTCGCCGGGCACGCCAATCCCCCAGCCGCGGGCCCTGCCGACCGAGCGAGAGACGCTGAAGTCCTGCAGCCCGCCGGCGATGAAGCCGAGCACCTCGTTGCGCCGCCCGGCAGGCTCGATCCGCAGCCGGCCAGAGCTGATCAGCTCGCGCAGCTGGTCAGCGTACCTGGACAGCCGGAAGAAATAGTTCTCCTCCGCCACCGGCTGCGGCGGGATGCCGTGCTCCGGGCAGTTGCCGTCGGCAAGCTCGGCCGGGGTGTAAAACTGCTCGCATCCGACGCAGTACAGCCCTTCGTAGCTCTTGCGGTACAGGTCCCCGCTGGCCTCGCAGGCCCGCCAGAGCCGCTCGACGCCTGGCCGGTGCCGCGGGTCGCTGCCGGTGCGGATGAAGTCGTCGAAGCTCAGCGACAGGTGCTCGCGCAGGCCGGCGAACGCGTTGGCATTGCGACGCACCAGCTCCTCGGTGCTGATGCCCTCGGCCTGCGCGGCGAGCACGTTCTTGAGCGAGTTATCGTCCGTGCCGCTCTGCAAGCGGACGTCATCGCCGGTCCGGCGGTGGTGCCGTGCGAGCACGTCGGCCTGCACGAGCTCGAGCGCATGCCCGATGTGGGCACGCGAGTTCACGTACGGGATGGTGGTGCTGAGGTAAACACGCTGGGCGGTCATCGGAACCTCCTGGTCTGCCGCGACAGGGGCACCGACCCCGCACATGAATCGAGGCCCCCGCGGGGGCCTCGTGCGGACTGTAGTCCTGGCAGCGCGAAATGGCCCCGGCTAGCGGGGCATCATCTCCTGATGCGCGAAGGACTGCATAGCGCTAATACTAACCCAGCCGCCGCCGCGGCGATTCCCTGCAGCCCAGTCCCGGGCAGGCCGGGGCGGGTCAGGTCAGGTCAGGGAGCTAGCTGGCGCTCGGGGCGAGGGCGAAGTCCACGTCGACCACGTAGGTCACGTCGTCCGGGTCGTCAGGCCCGGCCGGGGCGAATTCCTGGATCAGCGAGTCGCGGACACCGAAGACCGCGTCGCTGCCCAGGTACTCGTTGGCTGAGTCGAAGATGTGCGTGGTCACTGGCTTGTAGCCGGGTGCGGAGACGATGGCGTGCACGTGCGCGGCCCGCCAGTTGTGCCGGCCTGAGGCGCGGAAGACCGCGCCGACGGGGCCATCGACAGGGACCTGGTAGCTCACCGGCCGGATGGTGCGGAACGAGTACTCGCCGTCCGCGCCGGTGGTGAACACCCCGCGCAGGTTGAACTCCGGCTGGCCTGGATCCTGAATGTCGTACAGCCCGTTGGCGTTGCCCTGCCATACATCCAGCGTCGCCCCGCCGATCGGCGCACCGGTCGCATCGGTGACCCGGCCGCGGATCAGCGTAGGGTCGCCGTCGTCCGCCCGGCCGATCTGCTCGCCCAGTTCCCGGCGCGGCGCGCCCGGCAGGTAGAACGGCCCGAGCACGGTCGGCTCGGTCGCCCCGTCGGCCGCGTTGATCGTCTCCATTAGCGATGAGAGGCCAAGCACATCGGACAGCAGGATGAACTCCTGCCGCTGCGGATCGCACTTCTGCCCGACGGCCGTCAGGAACTCGATGCCCGCCATCCACTCCTGCGGGGTGAGCGCAGTCTCGACGGCGAACGCGTGCAGGTGCCTGATCAGCGCGGACAGCAGCTCGCGCAGCCGCGGGTCGGGTGTGCCCGCGTAGGCCTGGAGGACCTCGTCGGTCAGCTTTTCTGCATCCATAGTGCGATCTAGCCTAAGCCCCGACCCGCGGGCCGTCACGCCAGGCCGCGCACCGTCTGCTATGCCAGCCGCTGCAGGATGAGCTCGCGGGCGCGGGTGGCGTCGGCGCGGCCCCTGGTGGCCTTCATGACCTCCCCGACCAGCGCGCCGGCCGCCGCGACCTTGCCGTCGCGGATCTTCGCGGCGATGTCCGGGTTGGCAGCGATGGCCGCGTCGACCGCCTCGGTGAGCACCCCCTCGTCGCTCACGACCGCCAGGCCGCGGGCGGCCACGATCTCGTCGGGTGACCCCTCCCCCGCCAGGACGCCCTCCAGCACCTGCCTGGCCAGCTTGTCGTTGAGGGTGCCTGACCTGACCAGCTCGGCGACCCGCGCCACCTGGGCCGGGCTGACGGCGACCTCGGCCAGCTCGACGCCGGCCTGGTTCGCCTGGCGGGCAAGCTCGCCGGTCCACCACTTGTACGCGTCGGCCGCAGTCGCGCCCGCCGCGACCGTCTCGCCGACCAGGTCAAGCGCACGCAGGTTCAGCAGTGCCGCCATCTCCGGGTCGGACAGGCTCCACTCTGCCTGCAGCCGCGCCCGCCGGGCGGCGGGCAGCTCGGGCAGCGCCGCGCGCAGTTCCTGCACCCACTGCGCAGGCGGCGCGACCGGCACCAGGTCGGGCTCGGGGAAGTAGCGGTAGTCCTGCGCCTCCTCCTTGCTCCGTCCTGGCGTGGTGGTGCCGCTGTCCTCGTGGAAGTGCCTGGTCTCCTGCACCACCTTCTGGCCGGCATCAAGCACGGCGGCCTGGCGCTCGATCTCGAACCGGACCGCGCGCTCCACCGACCGCAGCGAGTTCACGTTCTTGGTCTCGGTCCGCTTCCCCCACTCGCGCGCGCCGGCCGGCGCGAGGGAGGTGTTCACGTCGCAGCGCAGCGAGCCTTCCTCCATCCGCACGTCGGACACGCCCAGCGACCGCAGCAGGTCGCGGAGCTCGGTGACGTACGCACGGGCCACCACCGGGGCCAGCGGCCCGGTCCCCGGCACCGGCTTGGTGACGATCTCGACCAGCGGGATGCCGGCCCTGTTGTAGTCCTCGAGCGAGTACTCAGCGCCGTGGATGCGGCCGGTCGCGCCGCCCACGTGCAGCGACTTGCCGGTGTCCTCCTCCAGGTGCACGCGCTCGATCCCGACCCGGAAGCTCTGGCCCGCTACCTCGACGTCCAGCCACCCGTTCACGCACAGCGGCTCGTCGTACTGCGAGATCTGGAAGTTCTTCGGCATGTCCGGGTAGAAGTAGTTCTTCCGCGCGAACCGGCACCAGGTCGCGATCGTGCAGTTCAGCGCGAGCCCGATCCTGATCGTGTACTCGATCGCGGACCGGTTGACGACCGGCAGCGAGCCAGGAAGGCCCAGGCACACCGGGCACACCGCGGAGTTGGGCGGCGCGCCGAACGAGATCGGGCAGCCGCAGAACATCTTGGTCGCGGTGCCGAGCTCGACATGCGTCTCCAGCCCGATCACGGGCTCATACCTCATGACGGCGTCGTCGTAGGGCACAAGCTCGGCCGCGGCGGTCATCGCGCGAGTCCTTTCGCCTGGTCAAGCAGCGGGCCGTCCCAGCGCTGTTCAAGCGCTGCCTCGACTGCCCCGGCCACCCGGTAGCAGCGGTCGTCGGCCAGCGCGGGCGCCATGATCTGCAGGCCCACCGGCAGCGCGTCTTCCGGTGCGAGACCACATGGCACGGAGATGGCCGCGTTTCCGGCCAGGTCAGAGGGAATCGTGCACAGGTCGGCCAGGTACATCTCCATCGGGTCGTCGGCGCGCTCGCCGATTCCGAACGCGGTGGTCGGCGTGGTCGGCGACACCAGCACGTCCACCTGCTCGAACGCCGCGTCGAAGTCACGCGAGATCAGGGTGCGCACCTGCTGCGCCTTGCCGTAGTAGGCGTCGTAGTACCCGCTGGACAGCGCGTAGGTGCCGAGCATGATGCGGCGCTTGACCTCGGGGCCGAACCCGACCTCGCGGGTGAGCGACATGACCTCGTCCGCGCTCGCGGCCCCGTCGTCGCCCACTCGCAGCCCGTACCGCATCCCGTCGAACCTGGCCAGGTTGGAGGAGCACTCGCTCGGCGCGATCAGGTAATAGGCGGGCAGCGCGTATGTGAAGTGCGGGCACGACACCTCCGCGACCTTGGCGCCCAGCGACTCGAGCAGGTCGACGGCCTCGTGGAACCGCGTCAGCACGCCGGACTGGTATCCCTCGCCGTCGAACTCCGCCACCACCCCGATGCGCAGACCGCTGACGTCTGGCTGCCTGGCCGCCGCTACCACGGGGGGAACGGGCGCGTCCACCGAGGTCGAGTCCCGCCAGTCATGGCCGGACATGGCCTCGTGCAGCAGGGCCGCGTCCAGCACCGTGCGGGCCAGCGGGCCGGGCGTGTCCAGCGACGAGGCGAAGGCAACCAGTCCGTACCGGGACGAGCCACCGTAGGTGGGCTTCATCCCGACGATCCCGCAGACCGCCGCGGGCTGGCGGATCGAGCCGCCGGTGTCGGTGCCGATCCCCAGCGGCGCCTCGTAGGCCGCGACGGCCGCGCTTGACCCGCCGGACGAGCCGCCGGGGATCCGGGTCAGGTCCCACGGGTTGTGACTCGGCCCGTAGGCGGAGTTCTCGGTGGAGGAGCCCATCGCGAACTCGTCCATGTTGGTCTTGCCGAGGATGATGACGCCGGCCTGCCGTAGCCGCTGAGTCACGGTCGCGTCGTAGGGCGGCCGCCAGCCTTCGAGGATCTTCGACCCGCAGGTGGTCGGCATGTCGGCCGTCGTCATGACGTCCTTAAGGGCCAGCGGCACCCCGGCCAGCGGCCCGAGCGGCTCGCCGACGGCCCGCTTGCGGTCGACCTCGTCCGCGGCGGCCAGCGCAACTTCGGGCGCCACGTGCAGGAACGCGTGCACGTCGGGCTCGACCGCGGCGATGCGGTCCAGGTGCGCCTGCGTCACCTCGACCGCCGAGACCTCGCCGCGCGCGACGGCCCCGGCGATCTGCGCGGCTGTCAGCCGGGTCAGTTCACCCGCCATCGCTTACTCCTCCGTCAGGATGCGCGGCACCCTGAACCGGTTCTGCTCGGTGGCCGGCGCGCCGGACAGTGCCTGCTCGGCCGTGAGGCACGGCACCTCTTCGTCGTCCCTGAACACGTTGACCACGGGCACCGCGTGCGTCATGGGCGGGATTCCCTCGGCCGCGACCTCCTGGACCCGTGCCACCGCGCCGATGATCTGGTCGAGCTGGCCGGCGAAGTGATCGAGCTCGGCGTCGGTGAGGGCCAGCCTGGACAGCCTGGCCAGGTGCGCTACCTCGTCCCTGGTGATGGACATGCAGGCCATCCTATGGGCCCGCGTTGGCCTCCGCCGAAGGCATTAACCTGCCTGGCCAGCCGTGAACGCCCGCCGCGCCAGAGGTGAGTACGATGATCATGGTTATAGGCATGATCATCGTACTCACCGCACAATGATCAACTGTCATTAATTCTGCTATAGTCCTATTTGCTAGCCTTTACACCCGCCAGCCAGTGGGCGGGAGGGCGGCGGTCCTGGCCGAGTCGGCCAGCAACGTCTGGATCGTCTCGAACGGCAAGGCGCTGCACTGGGACGGCAGCCGCTGGTCGCAGATCGCCAACGCGGACGGCCCGGCCGTCGGGCCGCTGGCACCCTACCGCGCCCACGGGCTCTGGGTCGGCGCGTACTCACTGTGGACCGGTTCCTCGTGGCTGACCTTGCTGCCGACGTCCGGGGGCTATGCGGCGTTCGGCAACGGCCTCGCGCAGATTCCCGGCACCGGCGGCGAGGCCTGGATGGTGGGGGACACGCACCTGGGAGCGGTCATCATGAGGTCGGCTGGCTGAGGGAGTTAATGCCTTCGGCAGGGGTCGCGCCTGGCCAATAGGATGGCCTGCATGTCCATCACCAGGGACGAGGTAGCGCACCTGGCCAGGCTGTCCAGGCTGGCTCTGACCGACGCTGAGCTCGATCATTTCGCCGGCCAGCTCGATCAGATCATCGGCGCCGTGGCGCGGGTCCAGGAAGTCGCAGCCGAGGGGATCCCGCCCATGACGCACGCGGTGCCGGTGGTCAACGTGTTCCGCGACGACGTGCCGGTCACCTGCCTGACCGCCGAGCAGGCACTGGCAGCAGCGCCGGCAGCCGAGCAAAGCCGGTTCAGGGTGCCGCGCATCCTGACGGAGGAGTAGGCGATGGCAGCCGAGCTGACCCGCCTGACCGCCGCGCAGATCGCCGGGGCTGTCGCGGCCGGCGAGGTCTCCGCAGTCGAGGTGACGCAGGCCCACCTGGATCGCATCGGCGCGGTCGAGCCGGACGTGCACGCGTTCCTGCATGTGGCACCCGAGGTCGCGCTGGCCGCGGCGGGGGAAGTGGACCGCAAGCGCGCCGCTGGCGAGCCGCT
>DASPWG010000038.1:0-15829 GCA_035621915.1 Streptosporangiaceae bacterium | reverse complement strand
GTACGGGTTCAACGCAGCGGGCATCGACCTGGACAGGCAGGACTTCGACGCGTACGCCGCCTTCATCCAGACCTGGCTGAAGCGCAAGCGGATCAAGCATCACCGCGACTACGACGGTCCGGTCCGCCGGGACGGCAAGGTCGTCGCCCGGCGCCTGCAGCTCTGCCTGGCCGCGTCCAGGGACGCCCAGAAGTCGGGCGAGACCCGGCTGCTCGACGTCGTCAACGCCGACACCACTCGTGCTGCGGAGTTCTTCCGCCCTTGCAGCATCGACGTGCTGGTCACCGACGCCCCTTACGGCATCCAGCATGGCAGCCGGAGCGCCGCAAGGGGCCTCGCCCGCAGGCCGCTGGACCTGCTCGCGGACGCGGTGCCGGTGTGGAGCACTCTGCTGCGCGGCGGCGGCGCCATGGGCATCGCCTGGAACACGCTGGTCGCACGGCGCGAGGAGGCCGTGCGGATCCTCGCCGACGCCGGGCTTGAGCCGCTGGACGACCCGGCCTACCTGAGCTTCCAGCACCGGGTGGATCAGGCGATCGTGCGGGACATCGTGATCGCCCGCAAGCCGGCGGCACCGAGGCCAGGCACCGGGACCGCCGTCAGGGCTCACGGAGCGTCGGGCACGACGTGAAACTCGACCCTGTACAGCAGCGTGTCGTCGTCGATCGGGCCGGCATGCGCGGCGCGGCGCCGCAGCGTCTCCAGGTCGGGCTCGCACGCGCGGCCCACGTCCTCGGGGCTGATGGACGAGAACGGCACCAGCTCCACGAAATCAACTTCGATCTGCGCAGGCCCGACTGGATACTTGCCGCCCTGACGCACCTTCGGCTGCTTCCAGAGACGAAACGACACGGTCAGGTCGCCAGCCAGCACCGCCGCGCGCAGCTCCTTGCTGAATTGCAACTGGGTGCCTTCCGCCGCCGGCCGGGTGTCACATCCACGATGCCAGCGGTGTCAGGGTGATGACAGCAGAGGACGAGGGACGAGGCGGGATGAGCGACAGCGAATGGCTGGCGGCAGCCTTCGAGTCGCACCGGGAGCACCTGCGGTCGGTTGCCTACCGGCTGCTGGGCTCGATGTCCGACGCTGAGGACGCGGTCCAGGACACCTGGCTGCGGCTGAGCGGCGCTGACGCCGACGCGGTGGCGAACCTGGGCGGGTGGCTGACCACCGCCTGCGCGCGCATCTCGCTGAACATGCTCAGGTCCCGGCGGCACCGGCGCGAGGAGCCGGTCGGTGCACCCTGGCCGGCGGCGGCTGAGGCAGCCTCCGCAGCGGGCGCGGCCGGCGCGGCTAACGGGACCGGCCAGGACGGCGCCAGCGGCCCGGCGGGCGCGCCCGCCAATCCGGAGGACGAGGCTGTGCTCGCCGACTCGGTCGGCCTGGCGCTGCTGATCGTGCTGGACACCCTGACGCCCGCTGAACGGCTGGCGTTCGTGCTGCACGACCTGTTCGCGATGCCGTTTACCGAGGTGGCCGCGGTGCTCGACCGGTCGGCGGATGCCACCAGGCAGCTGGCTAGCCGGGCCAGGCGCCGGGTGCGCGGCGCACCGGCCGGCCCGGACCGGTCCGCTGACCTTGCCCGCCAGCGCCAGGTCACCGAGGCGTTCCTCGCCGCGTCGCGCGGCGGCGACCTCGGCGCGCTCCTGGCCCTGCTTGACTCCGACGTGGTGCTGCGCGGCGACGCCGCGGCGACGCCGTCGGGCAGGCCCGCGGCGCTCCGCGGTGCGGCCGCCGTCGGCCGCGGCGCGGTCGCCTCCGGCGGCAGGGCCGCGCACTCCGAGCTGGCCATGGTTGACGGAGAGGTGGCCATCGTGTGGGCGCCCGCGGGCCGGCTGCAGCTCGTGCTCAGGCTGACCGTCGGCCCGGCAGGCAAGGTCACGGCCATCGACCTGACCGCGGATCCGGACCGGCTTGCGCACCTCCAGATCGCGGTGCTGACCTAGCAGGTGTCGGGCCGCTCGGCGGCAGGGCCGGTAGTGGCCGTCATGAAGACCTCCTCGGTGGCCGTGATCAGCGGCGGCAGGCCCGCCCGGTGCTCCCTGGCGCGGTCGGAGTCCGGATCGGCCCGGACGGCAGCCTCGATCCGCTCGTAGGCCTGCCGGTCGTCGTACTCCCACACCGCGACCACCCGGCCGTCATCGGCCTCCCACCTGCCGACCAGTCGAGCGCCGTGCCGCAGCTGCACGGGCAGCAGGTGGGTCAGGAAGAACTGGTGGAACAGCGGGAGGTTAGCGCCGACGGTCTGGTAGATGCGCATGCGGTAGATCACTTGCTGCTCCTGGAGGAGGCCGGCCGGCGAGTAACGCGGCTCAGCCTGCACCGCGGATCCGGCGCTGCAGGTAGTCCGAGAAGTAGCCGTCGTACCTGCGCTGCAGCTCGGGCAGCCGCCAGTCATGACCATCGATGATCTTCCGGCAGCCTGCGCTGCCGCACCGGCACTCCATCTGGCCGTCGTAGTCGTCGAAAAGCGCGTAGTCCGTGGTCAGCTCCTCGCCCGGCGCGATGTCGCGCATCGCCACCAGGACCACGTTGCCCGCGAATCCGACGTTGGGCTCGCAGGAGTGGTTGAGGAACAGCATGACCGGCTCGTACTCAGATTCCTCCAGGGCAGCGAGGTGCAGTCCGTCGGCTATCTGGATCTCCGACTGACGCAGCCATTCCGGCAGCGACTGCAGCGCGGCGGTGGTGACGATGTGGCCGCCCTTGACGGCCACTACCTCGTCCCTGGTGATGGGCTCGACCGCCAGCAGGCCGCGGCCCTCGATCTCGCTTGGCAGTCCCTTCGCGGCCTTGGCGGAGATATAGCTGGAAACAGGCATATCCACATCGTAGGTACCGCCCTGACGATCCACGCGCGAGGTGCTCTTGCCGCTATTGCCGGCTAGCCTTCCACGGCCGCCATGACTGACGGAAGGGACACGACGTGGTAGAGCTGTTCCCCCCGATAGAGCCCTATGACCACGGTTTCCTCGATGTCGGCGACGGCAACCTCGTGTACTGGGAGGCATGCGGGAATCCCGCGGGCAAGCCGGCCGTGATGGTTCATGGCGGTCCCGGTCAGGGCTGCTCGCCCAACATGCGGCGGATGTTCGATCCGGCACTCTACCGGGCCATCCTGTTCGACCAGCGGGGCTGCGGCCGGAGCACCCCGCACGCCAGCGACCCGGCCACCGACATGCGGCATAACACCACCGAGCACCTGATCGGCGACATGGAGCGGCTGCGCGAGCACCTCGGCATCGACCGGTGGCTGCTCACCGGCGGCTCATGGGGAACGACCCTCGCGCTGGTGTACGCCGAGCGCTACCCGCACCGGGTGTCGGAAATCATGCTCAGCGCCATCTGGACATCGCGCCGATCAGAGGTCGAGTGGCTGTACCGCGGCGTAGCACAGTTCTTCCCAGAGCAGTGGCAGAGGTTCAGGGCAGGGGTTCCCGAAAGCGACGGGGACGGCGACCTCATAGCCGCCTACGCACGCCTGCTGGACGACCCGGATCCGCAGGTCAGGAACCCCGCCGCGACCGCATGGCGCACCTGGGAGGACACGGTGCTCTCACTGGAGCCGAACGCCAAGCCGGCGTCCTACACCGACCCGCCAGGCGACGATGTCCTGGCCTTCGTGCGGATCTGCGCGCGCTACTACTCCCGCGGCGCCTGGCTTGCGGACAATGCCGTGATCGGCGATGCCGGGCGCCTCGCGGGCATCCCCGGCGTGCTGATCCACGGCCGCCTCGACCTGAGCTGCCCGGCGATCAGCGCCTGGGAACTGGCGGCCGCCTGGCCGGGCGCCGAGCTGCTGATCGACGACCACTCGGGCCACCGCGGCAGTGACGTCAAGCGCGCCTGGATGCTGGCCACGCTGGACAGATTCGCCCGCTGACCAGTCGCCGCACCGGCGCCGCGCCGGGCCGCCGCCAGGGGCGCCTAGGCCGAAGGCGCCTGCGGTCGTTTCGCCTCGATCAGGAATCGCCTGGAGTGGCAGACAAATGACCCGCTCTGCTCGATGTCGCTGTGCAGCGCCAGCAGCCGGTCTCGGTAGCGGTCAGCATCGAAGTCCGGCACCGTCCAGATCACCTTGCGCAGGAAGTGGACGACCGCGCCGATGTCGAGGAACTCCATCCGCAATGTCGCCTCACGCAGGTCGGTGACGACAAGCCCGGCTGCTTCGGCGGCGCGGACCGCCGTGGAGGCCCTCCTGGAGTCGTCGACAGGCTGCGGCCCCATCAGGAAATCGGTCAGCTCCCTGTTGGAGCCCGGCCCCACCTCCTGGGAGAAGTAGGTGCCGCCGGGCCGCAGGACCCTGGCTATCTCCGGCCAGAACGCGCACACCGGATGCCGGCTGATGACCAGGTCAAACGCCTCCGACCCGAACGGCAGCGCTGCGTCCTCGGCGACATGAGCAACGCGCACGCCGAACGGGCTCAGCGTGCGGCGGGCAACTTCGAGGTTGGGCGGCCATGCCTCGGTCGCCGCTAGCGCCGGCGGGCGGGCCGAGGCGTGCTCGAGCGCCCAGCGGAATACCTCACCGCCGCCGGTCTGAACATCGAGGACCGACGACGCGCGCGAGACGCGCGCGGCGGCCATCGCGGCGTAACCCCAGGGCGGCCTGTCCTCGCTGGCCCGGCCGTCGAACCAGGAAAAGTCCCAGCCCTCGACCGGCACCGACGCGCCCTCGGCGACCAGATCCTCAAAGCTGCGGGGGGAGACCATAGCGGCATCATTCTGCTATGGCTGACCTGATGAGTGGCAACCGGGCCCCGGCGCCGGCCTGGAGAGGGAGCGCCGAATGAGCGAGCCATCCGCGACGGGATACGCCCCCGTCAACGGCGTTGAGATTTACTGGGAACGCCATGGCACCGGCGGGACTCCCCTTATCGTCGTGCCCGGCGGGTTCGGCCTGATCAGCATGGCGGCCGGGCTCATCGATGCTCTGTCCCGGCACCGCGCGGTGGTCGGAATCGAGTTGCAGGGTCACGGGCACACACCAGATGCCGGCCGTCCCTTCAGCTACGAGGCGTTCGGCGACGACATCGCCGGACTGATCGGCCATCTAGGCCTGCCGGCCGCCGACCTGCTCGGCTACTCCCTCGGCGGCGGCTCATGCCTGCGCGCCGCGATCCAGCACCCCGGGCTCGTGCGCAGGCTGGCAGTGGTGTCGTTTCCCTGCCGGACAGACGGCTGGTTTCCTGAGGTACGGGCCGCCTTTGACCAGATGAGCAGCGCCGGCTTTGCGCAGCTAAAGCACTCACCTCTTTATGCGGGCTATTCCCAGGTGGCCCCCGATCCCGGCGCGTTTCCCACTCTGATGGACAAGATCGGGGAACTGCAGCGCCTGCGCTATGACTGGCGCGCGGAGGTCCGAGCCCTCAGCCCGCAGACGCTGCTCGCATATGCCGACGCGGACAGCATCCCGGTCTCGCACATCGCCGAGTTCTACGCGCTGCTCGGCGGCGGGGTCAGGGACGCTGGCTGGGACGGCGCCGCGCGCCCTGTCGCGCGGCTGGCAGTGCTGCCCGGCCTGACCCACTACGACATCTTTCAGTCAGCCGGGCTGGCGACGCTGGCGGACGCGTTCTTCGCCTGAGGGCGACCAGGCCGGCTCGTGCGCGTCGTGCTGGGTGATCACCAGTTCGTCGTAGCCGGTCCGCGCATCGAGGGCGCGGTCGAACGTGTAGGCATCGTGGCGCATGATCACGAGCTCGCAAGTCATCCGCACGATGCAGCCGCTGCTGAGGTGACCACCCCACGTTCGGCCTGTCCGGTCAGACACGGCTATGTGCACATGGGCGGAGTGCATGGAGAGCGTGCCCTGCAAGGCCACGATCTCCACGATTCCCGGATCGATGTACTTGGGCGCCCCGGGGTCGATGACCGCGGCGCGGATGCGGCACTTCCTGAGCCCGCCGATCCCGCAGAGAATCGACCCGGCCGTTATCCGGTGCTGCTGCGTAATTCGCTCGATCTCCAGGCGCAGGTCGCGCCCGTCCTCAATGCGCTCGGCGAGTACGTTCAATGCGCCGCCAATCGAGTCAGTCAGGATCGTCTGCCAGGTAGGCGCGCAAGTCGCGGACGAGCGCCGCGATCTCCGCGGTACCGCCACGACGGGCCTGCGGCCACTCGTCGACGCGGGTCCACCAGTACTCGCGCGGGGTGCCAGGGAATCTCGGCAGGAGATGCACGTGCAGATGCGGCACCCCATCCCCGATGACGCTGGCGTACACGTGCTCGGCGCCAGCGACGTCGCGGAGAGCCCGGCTGGCGCGGGTCTGCCACCAGCCCACGCTCCGGGCCTCGGCGTCAGACAGGTCGGTTAGCCCTGGCGCGTGCCGCCGCGGTTCCACGAAGAGATGCCCCAGGTAGGCCGTCGTGCCCTCGCCTCCCATCGCGTCCGCCGTGACGATGTGCGAGACCAGGACCAGATCGTCCTCGGCGACCGGCCCGCCGGGCATCAGCGCCCCCCGGTCACGATGCTTTCGGCACACGAAGCACTCCGCCAGGCCGCCGGCTCCCGCCATGACCGCCATCCTTCAGTCCGCTTGCTCGAGGCTCACTCGGACGCCACGGCCGCCAGCTCGCCCGCGGACCGGCGAATGATCTGCGAGAGGGTCCGTTCACCGGCGTCGGCGACCCACTGCTCGAAGGCGATCCTGAAGACCGCGATCCCGGCCTCGGCGGCCAGGCTCGCCGCCGGGTCATCGACACCGCGTCTTCGCAGTGCAAGGGCGAGCGCCGCGGCCAGGCTCGCGAGCTTGATCAGCTCGCGCTCGCGCAGTTCCGCGCTTGCCATGACGATCGCCTGGCGCCGGCGCGCATACTCGCGCCGTTCCTCGAAGATGACATTGGCGGCGGACATCAGCGCGCCGACGATCGCCGGCATCGGCGCGACCGACGGGGGTGCCTCGTCCACCCCGCTGACCAGGAACTCCTGCAGCGCACCGGATCCCCAGAACAGCACTTCCCGCTTGTCGGCGAAGTAGCGGAAGAACGTCCGCTCGGTGAGCCCGGCACGCTCGGCGATCTCGGCCACGGTTGTGCTGTCGAAACCGCGCTCGCCGTACAGGTCAAGCGCCGCCTGCTCCAGGCGGCCCCGCGCGTTAGGCTCCCAGCGGCCCATGCCCAAATTATATCGGATGATGACAGCGGCTGTCATCATCCGCCAGCGACGCTGGCCTCAGCGCCGGGCTGCGCGCGCCGGCCGGCGAGCGCCATTGGCCTGCCGAGCCCTGGGCTGCGACATTGCCTGCGAGCCGTCCCCGGCTGCTGCCTCTAGCTGTGCCTTTGACCAGCTGAACTCGACTTCGATCTCGACCTCGTCTCCTTCAGCCTCCACTTCTAGCTCTGCCCGCAGCCGGTTCGGCACGTGAACCTTCACCTCGCTCTGCCCGAGCTGGAGCTCCACGTGGCCGTCTGCGGCGAATGCCCTGGACAGCAGCGCAAGCCACTTCGCCGCCTCGTCGCGGCTCACCGTCTCCTTGTGCTCGATCTTGATATCGGACATGACGCGCCCCCCGATCGGTTTCCGGCTTTCACCTGGCATTTTCCGGTGCCGCGAACTGGCCAGCATCGCCTCTGCCGGGTGATCTCCGCGGCGCCGGAGAGCGGCCTGCGCAGCACCGTCATGCCCCAGATGGCAGGGCAGCCTGGCGCTAGCCGACAATCGCCAGGATTCCGGTGAACAGGCCAACGCCGGTGAGGATGACGGCCGTCACGATGCGGATCGTGGCCACGTTGACCCAGCGCAGCAGGCCGCGCCCGCCCACGACTGCCAGCCCGGCAACGGTCCACAGCGCGAGCAGCGATCCCACCGCCACCAGCAGCGGCGACTGCAGGCGCGCGGCGAGGTTGGCTGTCAGTACCTGAGTGAGGTCTCCCCACTCGGCGACGAAGATCACGATGAATGCTGTCACTATGGTTCGCCGGTGATGGCTGGCGCCGGACTGAGCCAGGTGCTCCTCGCGTTCCTCGTGACGTCGCTCGTTGCGGGCTTCCCTGATCGCGAGCCCGGCGCCCACCAGGAACATCACCGCCACAACGGCGTCCACGGCCCGGTGCGGGAGAAGCGTGAAGAGCGCGACGCCGACGCTGACGGCAATGGCGACATGGACCGCGAAGGCGGCTGCCGCGCCCAGCCAGACCGACGCGGGCTTTCCCCTGGTCGATAGCACCAGGGAGGCGAACATCGTCTTATCCGGCAGCTCGCCGATGAAGATGACGGGGAATACCGCCGCCAGCACGCTGATGTCCATCGCTAGCTCTCCGCCGGGGCGAAGAGCTTCCTTCGTCCCGGCCATGTCGATATGGCTGAAACGAAGGTCTCGCCCGCCTGCACTGACTGCAGGCCCAGCGACCGGGCTCATTGCTGAGCCAGCATGTCGACCGCTGGTCGAGGGACTACTCCCCTTCGGAACATAGTCTAGCAGCCGGTCACTGCCCGGCAGCGCTCGCTCCCTGCCAGCGCGCTTCCTATTCCGGAAGCAGACCGTCCGCAAATGCTTCTAGGTTGGCATGGTCAAGACCGCTGGCCGGGTGGAGGAGAAGGCCGTGACCGACTACACGATCAAGCCGCTCGATACCGAGACCTGGGATGCTTTCGCCCGGCTGTGCGAGAAGCACAACGGGATGGGGTTCGGCGGCTGCTGGTGCACGTGGTTCCATCCGCGCCACGGGCACGGCGACGACGTCGCGCCCGGGCGGCCGTACAAGGAGCGGATGGTGCGGGAGGGGAAATCGCACGCTGCCCTGGTCTTCGACGGTGATGTCGCGGTGGGCTGGTGTCAGTTCGGGACACCGCAGGAACTCCCGAGCATCTATCACCGGAAGGAGTACGAAGCCGGCCTCGCATCCCTGCCGGATTATCGTCTCACCTGCATCTTCGTGGACCGCAGCCACCGGCGCGAAGGGCTGGCCGCGGTCGCGGTCCAGGGAGCGCTTGACCTGATCGCGAGGGCGGGCGGCGGAGTCGTGGAGGCCTACCCGCATGACACGGCCGGAAAGCAGATGTCGTCCTCGTTCCTCTACGACGGCACCCGCAGCATGTTCGAGAAGATCGGCTTCGAGTACGAGCGCCCCAAGGGCAAGAACAACTGCGTGATGCGCAAGGTCGTGGCGCCCGCGTAGCTGCCGGACCGGCCTGTGCTTGCGGAGCGCGGGCTAGGCTGCCGCGGTATGAGCGAGGGCGAGCTGCTGATCGGGGATGGCGTCACCCAGGGGATCGCGCGCATCGGGGACACGGTGCGGCGGCCGCTGCGGCCATTCAGCCTCACCGTGCAGGCGTACCTGGCCCACCTGCGCGACGCCGGGTTCACCGGCGCGCCGCTGCCGCTCGGCATTGATGAGCAGGGACGCGAGGTGCTGTCGTACGTCCCCGGTGACGTCCCGCGCAACCCGCTGCCGGCGGAGACGGCAGGCGAGGACGTGCTCATCGCCCTGGCCCGGCTGATCCGTGCGCTGCACGACGCGTCGGCCGGATGGGTGCCGCCGCCCGATGCGGTGTGGGGCGGGACGCCGGCCACCACGGGACGGATCAGCAAGCGGCCGGAGCTGGTCAGCCACCGCGACTACTACCCGGGAAACGTGGTCTTCCGCGACGGGCTGCCAGTCGCGCTGATCGATTTCGACCTGGCCATGCCGACCACCCGGCTCTATGAGATCGCGAACGCGGTGTGGTACTGGGCGCCGCTGCGTGATCCGCGGGACCGGGCTCCCGCGTTCGCGGATCTCGACATCCCGCACCGGGTCGCGGTCTTCGCGGACGCTTACGGCATGACAGCGCGGCAGCGCGCGGACCTGGCGCCGTTCGCTGTCGAGATGGCGCGGCGCTATCACGAGGATTCCCGCGTCTCGGCCGAGCTGGATCCGGTATTCCGCAAGCTATGGGAGGACGGCGGCAAGGACATGCTGCCGCGCGCCGAGGTATGGCTGCGCGAGGCGGCCCCGGAGATCACTGCCCGTCTCAGCGAGCCGGGCTCAGGACCGCCGGCGCCGCACTTGAACCTGAACCTGTTGCTGTGCCCGGGGTGCGGCCCGCTCGGGCCCCAGTGACAGGAGCGTCGTTGGCGGGCGCTCGCCCACGGCGCAGTCGAGGGCTTCCTGGATCAGGCTGCGTCTGCGCAGGAGGCCCCTGCGGTGGCCGTGCAGCGCATGAAGCTCGCGGAGCGCCTCGCTCCAGGCTGAGGTCCTTGACGCCGTCCTATCGCAGTCGTTGATGAACTGTCCCAGCACCGCGCAGCGAGCTTCCGTCTCCTTGAGCGCCTGGCCCACTATCGCATCGGCCAGGTGCAGCGCCTCGTCCTGCGTCATCTCGCTCATGATCGAGAGCCTACGACTTTCCGCGCGTACCGAGGTGGTCCACATGCCCGCTCTGGCTTCGCCGTTATAGCGTGCAAAAACCGACAAGATGCTGAGGAGGAGAATTGACCGCTGGCGGCTTCTCGTCGAAACGGCTGGCCCGCGTGCGGGACGTTCTCGCTCGTCACGTTGATGCCGGCTATGTCCCTGGCGCGGTCGCTGTCGTTGCCCGTCGCGGCGAGGTCCACATCGAGGCAACGGGCAATCTGGCCTTCGAGGGCGAGGGCTCGAGGACGCCGATGGCAGCCGACACGATCTGCCGCACCGGCTCGATGACCAAGCCCATCGTCGCTGCCTGCGCGATGACGCTCGTCGAGGACTGCACGCTCCGCCTCGACGACCCGGTCGACGAGTTCCTGCCGGAACTGGCGGACATGACCGTGCTCGCCGATCCGGACGGGCCGCTGGAAGACACCGTCCCGGCTGAGCGCCCGATAACGCTGCGGCATCTGCTTACTTTCACCCTCGGCACCGGGATGGTCCCCGCCGAGCCGGGAACCATCCCGATCGCCGACGCGCTGAACTCGCTCCAGCCCGACGAACCTGCGCTCGCGAGCGATGAGTGGATTCGCCGGCTCGGCGCGCTTCCGCTCGTCTACCAGCCGGGCGAGCGCTGGATGTACCACACCGCCGCCAACGTGACTGGCGTGCTCATCGCCCGCGCCACTGGCATGTCCTTCGGGGACGCCCTGCGCGAGCGGATCTGCGCGCCGCTCGGCATGAAGGACACCGCCTTCAGCGTGCCCGGCGAGAACATCAGCCGGCTGGCAACCGCCTATCAGGGTGACGACGCCACCGGCGAGGTCGTCATCGAGGACGGCCCCGACGGTTACTGGAGCAGGCCGCCGGTATTCGAAGACGGTGGCGGCGGCCTTGTCTCGACCGCCAGCGACTACCTCGCCTTCGCTTCGGCCCTGCTGGCCGGCGGCACCCACCATGGCGAGCGGGTGCTCTCGAGGCCGTCGGTGGCGCTGATGACGACCGACCACCTGACGTCAGCGCAGAAGGCAGTTTCCGGGTTCCGACCCGGGTATTTTGACGACATCGGCTGGGGCTTCGGGATGTCGGTCCGCACCCGGCGCGCGCACCTCGGACCCTGGCCAGTCTCGTACCCTCCACTGGCCTCGGTCGGCAGTTACGGATGGCCCGGCATATACGGCACCGGCTGGTACAACGACCCCGCCGAGGACATGACGACAATCCTCATGATCCAGCGGGCGCCCGCGCCGCCGGGGCTGCCGATCCTCTTCGACTTCTGGACGGCCGCCTACCAGGCCATCGACGACTGACTAGGTGGGATCAGACCACCGGCTGGCCGTTGGCACCTAGCCTGGCCGTCGCAGTCCCGCGATGAGGATCTCGACCAGCTGGTGCACGTCGTAAGGGTGACTGCTGGTGGCGCCCGCGGACAGGCCCCCGACGCCGCGCATCAGGCCGTAGGCATCCAGGTCGGAACGGATCTCGCCGGATTCAGCCGCCGCTTGGAGCAGCCGCGTGCACACGGGCACGAGCCGTTCGAGGAAGTAGGAATGCAGGGGGTCGAAGCAAGCGTCGTCGGACTGCAACGCGGTAGCGAGCCCGCGCTTGGTGACGAGGAAATCCACGAAGCGGCTGACCCACTGCCGCAGCGCGTCGTAGGGGCTGGCACTGGCCGCGATCAGGGCCGGGCCTGCCTCCGCGAGGGCCTCAACCTGGTGCCGGTAGACAGCGACGATCAGGTCCGCGCGGGTCGGGAAGTGGCGGTAGATGGTCGCCGTCCCGACGCCGGCCTTGGCCGCGATATCGCGGATCGGCGCTTCCACACCCGACGCGACAAAGACCGCGGCAGCGGCGTCCAGCAGCGCCTCCTCGTTGCGTCGCGCGTCGGCCCGCTTGAGCCGGGCTGCCTGGCCAGCATCCCGGCCGCCGTCATCCACCGCATCCTGCCCTTCGCCACTTCGCGAACCGGCTTGCTAAACGGGACAGTGTCCCGTATCGTAATCGGTACAGCGTCCCACTTATCTAGTGTGCCAGATCACGAACCAGCCAGCCAAGTCTCGAGGAGCTACCGCCATGCCACGAGTCGTTGTGTTCGACGAGACCGGCGCCCCTGACGTGCTGCACATCGTCGACGAGCCAGTCGGCGAGCCCGCGGCCGGTGAGGTGCGCATCAAGATCGAGGCCATCGGCATCAACCGGCTCGACGAGCTGCTGCGCGCCGGCACCGGCCCGCGGCCCGTCCGGCTGCCGCACGCCCGGCTGGGTTGCGAGGGAACCGGAATCATCGATGCAGTCGGCGCCGACGTCGAGGGGCTCGGTGTCGGCGATGCGGTCATCGTCACGGCCCTGCCCACCATGGACATCAACGGCACCTACGCCGAATACACCGTCGTGCCGGCCAACGCGGTCATACCCCGGCCCACCGGACTGGACGCCGCAACCGCCGCTGCGCTATGGGTGTCGTACTCCACCGCCTACGGCGCGCTCATCGAGAAAGCAAGGATGCGACCAGGGGACCATGTCCTGATCACCGGCGCCTCCAGCAGCGCCGGCCTGGCCGCCATCCAGGTCGCCCGCCAGATCGGAGCCATCCCGCTGGCCGTGACCCGGCACAGCGCGAAGAAGGCCGCCCTCAGCGAAGCAGGCGCGGGCGCCGTCATCGCCACCGACGAGGATGACCTGCTCAAGGCCGTGCAGCAGCAGGCTGGCCCGGCGGGCGCCGATATCATCCTCGACTTCGTCATGGGTCCCGGCCTGGCCGAACTGGCGGAGGCGGCCGCGTTCAACGGCACCCTGGTCAGCGCGGGCTACCTGGACTCACGGCCGGCGCCATTCCCCATGAAGGCGCCCCTCACCATGTATCGCTACATGAGCTTCGAGCACACGCTGGACCCCACGGTCGTTCGGCGCATCGCCGCGTTCCTCACTGCCGGACTCCGTACCGGGGCGCTGCGGCCGGCGGTCGACCGCGTGTTCCCTCTCGACGACATCGTGGCCGTGCATCGCTACATGGAGCAGGGACAGCAGCGACCGGGCAAGATCGTCGTCAGCGTCTGATCCGCCCCGAAGCCGCTCGCCGCGCAGCTGGCCCGCGCCGCGCTAGGCGAGCGCAGTGGCGGCCTGGTCGATCAGATCGGCGATCGCAACGGGGTGCGACGCCAGCGAGGCGTGACTGGAGTCAAGCTCGATCGTGGCGCGCGGCTGCATCCGCTCGGCCAGCCGCCGTTCGGTGTCCGGGTTAATCATGCGGTCGTTCGTCGACACCTGGTACCAGCTCGGCTTCTTCTTCCACGCAGGGTCGGAAACGGCGTCCCCGAAGGTCGAGCCGACCGGCGCCTTCTGCGTCACAGCCATGACCAGTGCTTCGTCGGCAGGCAAGTCCTGGCAGAAGCTCTCGCGGAACTTGTCCTGCTTGATCCACAGGTAGCCATCCGAGTCGGGTGCGACATTCGCTGCGCCTGCGGCCGCGTTCCACCCGCTGATCTGGGCAAGGCTCTCACCGGCGTCGGGGGCGAATGCTGCAACGTAGACAAGCCCGACGACGTTCGGAAGGTCACCAGCCTGGGTTATGACCGCTCCGCCGTAAGAGTGGCCGACAAGCAGCACCGGCCCATCGACTTGCTTGACCATCTTCTGCGTGCGCTCAGCGTCATCGCCCAGGGACGTCAGGGGATTCTCCACGGCATGGAGTGAGTCGTAGCCGCGTCCGCTCAGTTCCAAGATGACCTTGGCCCAGTGGGCCGCGCCACCCCAGAAGCCATGGACGAGCACAATGCTGGGCTTGCTGCTCATGCTGTCTTCTCCTTACCCGGATCGACGAATGCAGCGCTGCGTTGACGTGAGCAGGCCAGCCCTAGCTGGGCTGGCGCAGTAGATGTCCGCCGCGCGTGTTGCCTTACCCACGAGCAGATCTTCCGTATCCGATAAGCAGGTAAACGCGTGAGCCGGACTAGCGGCGTCCGACGCTGCAGTGACCGGTACATGCTGCTCGGACAGAACCTGCCGTCTGGCAGTGCCGCTGGGTAATTGGCCAGGGAGAATTTGACCGTACGCCTTCACCGGGCAATGAGATGCGGCGTGTTCGGTACATCCGAGCGGCGGGCTGGCACGGCCAGTATCCAGGTCAGCACGGCTCCGAGTACCAGCCAGGCCGCACAGACTGGCAGCTCCCCCCAGCTCACCACGGCAGGGCTGGGAATAGGGCAAACGAGGCCGTTCTGATAACTATTCGGGCAGCTCCCCTCTGGGTATTGCCCCCAGGCATTGGCCTGGGCCATGAGAGCGGCGCCCGCGATCCACGTACCTGCCCACGCGGACGCGCGGAGCCAGTTGCCCCGCCGCCAGCCGCGAAGCCTGATGAACCCGGCAATCAGCACCGGGAGAGTCAGAGCCAGCCATGCCCAATTGGCAATGGATACGACGTCCCGCACGGCCACGGGATATGCGCTAAGCCCTTCGATCCCTTCGATCCCGGTGGTCACATCAGCCCAGCTGAACGGCTTGGTCGTGTTATAGAACGTGTAGCCAATCTTGACCACTCCCGCTGCCACCCACAGCATCGAAAGCAGCCACGTCCAGCCGCGGACCCGCAGGCCCCCGCTGACCAGGGCCCGCGCGTCACGGAAGGAAGGCCACCTTCGGCCGGGCGGGCTGGCCTCCAGCAGGGTGCCCAGCATCTCCCCGGCCCGCTCGCGCCGGTACCAGGCGGGATAGGCGTGCAGCAGCCAGCCGCAGTGCCGCTCCAGCGGGGTCACGCCGGGCTCGCCTCCCCGGCCGGACCGCCTGCCCTGAGGCGGTGGCTGCGGTTCGTCACCAGGCGGGCGGCTTCCGCCATCCGCTCCGCCTCGGCCCGCAGCGCACGAGCACCAGGCGGCGTCAGACCGTATGAGCGGCGGGCCCGGCCATTGACGATCTCCTCGCTCACCGGCTCCACAAGACCCTCAGCCGTCAGCCGGTCAAGGGCGGTGTAGAGCGTCCCGGTAGCCAGCCTGACCTGGCCGCCCGACAGGTGCTCCGCCCGCTGGATGATCGCATAACCGTGCAGGGGCCCGCCCAGCAACGACGCCAGGACAAAATAAGTTGGCTCTCTCATCTGGGATCTCGGCCGACGCACCAGGCCACGATAAGTAGCTGGCCGACATATAGCAAGTCCGTTAGCTCGCGTCGACTACTGCTGCCCGTCATCCTCGCAGCCGAATCCCTGGCGAGCGGGCGCCGTTTTCTAGGCTCGGCCAAGCCGATCGCATGCGACGCCCGGAGCGCGGCCTAGACGGGGCGGCCGGAAGCGTCTGAGGTCGCTCGTTGGTGTCAGGAACGAAGGGTGCGCAGGCCGGTGCGGATCTCGCTGACCAGGAACTCAGGCTGCTCCAGGGCCGCGAAGTGCCCGCCCTTGTCGGCCTCGCCGTAGTGGATCAGATTGCTGTAGGTGTCTTCGATCCAGCTTCGTGAACTTCTCGTAGATCCAGGCAGCCTGACCAGCGGGAGAGTCCGCCAGAGCGAA
>DASPWG010000037.1:0-2658 GCA_035621915.1 Streptosporangiaceae bacterium | reverse complement strand
TTCGCCGGGATCGTCGGACACGATCATGGGCGAGGCCACGTGGTGGACCTCCTCGCAGCCTGCCACCGCCTCGGCCCAGCCCTCATCGCTGGTCAGCTCGGCAGTGACGAACTCCAGTGCGCTGTCGTCTGCGTTGCCGCGACGCACCGCCGCACGCAGATCGGCCGCGCGCTCCGGGCAGCGCACCGTCGCGCGCACCTGGTGCCCGTCGCGCAGCAGCGCGGCTATCAGCTGCGTGCCCAGGTAGCCGTTCCCGCCGGTCACGAGTACCGGGCTCATCGCAGCACCACCTGTTCCAGGCGGGGATACATGTCCACCACTCGCATGCTTGCCTCGGCCTCCGCCGCGGAATCGCCATGGTCGCGGGCATCCCACAACGACGCCTTCGCGCGGAGGTAGTCAAGGTGAATGTGCAGCGTCGCGATCTGGGCCTCGATCCGCTCGGCGTGCCGCAGCAGCAGATCGCGCTGCTCGCCCGCCGCCTCATGCCCGCGGCTGCGGTTGGCCTGGTACCTGCGCATGTCTTCGACGCCCACGCCGGTGGCGCGCAGGCATGCCAGCGCCTGCAACGTGTCGACGTCGTCCTCGCGGTAGCGGCGGTGCCCGCTGCTGTCGTCGCGCTCGACCGGGCCTACCAGCCCGACATGCTCGTAGTAGCGCAGCGTTGGCCCGCTGAGACCGGTGCGCCGCGACACTTCCCTGATGGTCAGAGCTGTCATGCGAGCAGCAAAGCAAACCTCAAGCGCTTTAAGTCAAGCGGCTGCCGGGAACCCGGCCGCGACGCTGGCTAGACGTCGCCGGGGGCGGCGACCTCTGCGACCCTGACGAGCGCGGTGGACGAGACGACCGCACCCTTAGCGGGCCAGGAGACGTTCCCACGCGCCCGGACCAAGGCTCTCAGCCTCTTCAGCGCCGCCGCCCTCCGGGACCCGGGAAGCTTGCCAATCCGCTCCTGGAGTCGCTGCAAGAGCGGATCAACCCCGGTGCTGATGACCCGCTGCCCGATGACCTGGTAGCTGGCCGGGCTCAGCAGCAGCTGGCTGTACCCGCCGTCGTCGGAGATGCCGATGGCCGGGGCTCCGACAGCGTCGGTGATGCCCGTATGAACGGAGATGCCGGGCAGCGTGGCGAGGGCCCGGTACGCGGGGGCCAGCGCGGCCGGCGGGCAGCCGGCGCCGAGGAAGGTGTTCCACATGATGTGGGTCAGGTAGACAAATTCGGCCTGCGCCCGGGTCGCGGGAGCAGGGCTGAAGATGAGGATGCTGTCCGCGCCCAGATCCGAGATCGTGCCCATGTGCGCGGCGATCACGGTCAGCAGCTGCTGCGGCCGGGCGGGGAGGGACCTGAGGACGTTGCAGGCAGTCATGCCGCTGACGGCCTCGTTCCATGCTGTCCACGGCAGGACTTCCGTGCCAGGCGGATTGGGGTCACTGGTGTGCACGATGAGCTGGCCACCGGAGTAGTACGCGTTCTGGCTGCCGTCAAAGGTGACCCAGAAGTCGTCCGCCGATGGGTAGCGGCCGTCGAAGCCGACGGTGATGGTCTTGCTGTAGATCCACTGGCCGGGCCGCGCCTCGGCAGTAGCCGCCTCGCGAGCCACGTGCGCCGCCGCGTCCCCGAGTACCTTCGCGGCGAGGGTGGCTGCTGGTTTCCCAGTCGAGCGCCGTGGCGGCGGGGCGGCACTGCGTGCGCTGATCGCATAGCCGGCGACCACGGCGACGACGGCTGCGCACGCCACGGCCGCGGCCAGCCGCCGGCGGCGTGAGCGCCAGCCGGCCGGTCCGGCTGGCGACGTGCCAGGCTCTGGCCCGCGCTCGCTGCGGATGTGCCTGATCAGGTTCTCCCGGTGCAGGTCATGGCGTCCTGGCGGCAGGTCACGGTCCGCGGGGACGCTTGGCCACTCGCTCATGCCTGCGTGCTTGCTGCTCATCGCTGTGTCTCCTTGCCGGTTACGCCGGACGTTTCAGACGGGTCGGGTGGACACGCGGCCGCGTTTCCGGCCGTTAGCTGGCCGCGCGGGGCCGGCCGCTGCACGGCATCTCTGCGAGCCTTGTCATCCGCGAGCCGGGCCAGCTTCGCCCTGGCACGGGACAGGCGGGATCGGACAGTGCCGACGAGGATGCCGAGTGCCTCGGCGGTCTCGGCGTAGCTCAGTCCCGACCAGACGCACAGCGCCAATACCTCGAACTCGTCGCGTCGCAGGCTGGCGAGGGCCCGGCGCACCGCCGCGAGCCTGGTGGCATCGTCCATCCGGCCGATCACGTCATCGGCGAAGTCGCGAGACTCGTCGGGAGCGGCGATCCGCGCCAGGGCGCGGCGCTCGCGGCGCGCGGTCCGGCGCTGGCCGCGGGCAAGGTTGGTGGCAATGCCGAGCAGCCACGGCCGCAGCGATCCGCCGTCCGGTACGAGCCCTGCCCGGCCCCGCCATGCCTCCAGGAACGTCATCGCCATCACGTCCTCGGCCGCTGACCAGTCGCCGGTCAGCCGGAAGGCGTGGTTATAGACAGACCTCGCGCACGCGTCGAAGACTTCGCCGAAGGCCTCTGCATCCCCGGCCAGGACCCGTGCCCGCAACTCCGGTGTTGGGTCGTCCACGCCCACATACTGGCTCGGCCGCCGTCAGGGTTCCTGTGATCCGCGTCACATGCCGCCACGGCC
>DASPWG010000036.1:0-20663 GCA_035621915.1 Streptosporangiaceae bacterium | reverse complement strand
AGCCTAGGTGGCGCGTGGCTGGAGTCGTCATGCGCAAGGCTGCGATCACCTGCGGCGTGGTCGGTCTGGTGCTGCTCATCGGCGCCGCTCTGATGGCGTTCTGGATCACGCCTTCGTATATTGCCCGGCTGCCAAGCAGCTACAACAAGACGCGGACCTATGCTGGGACGCTCAGTACCCTGATCAACCCGGCCGCGCTATCGACCGGCAACTTGTCCGCGGCGATCATGACCAACGTGCCGCAAACCGTCCGAGATCAGGTCCAGGTGACGCAGACCTCGGGCAACACCGCACTGGCCAGGGATACCGAGACGGTGACGGCGGCCGGTACGCAGATCCTGCGGCTGAGTGGCAACTACGCGGTAGACCGGAGCTCGCTCGCGGCGACCTCCAGTCACCCGGGCAACTGGAGCGTCGTGCCGGCCAAGGGACAGATCTTCAGCTTCCCGATCCCGGCGAAGAAGCAGAACTACACCGTGTGGGAACCGCTGACCGAGACGTCGGTCGCGGCAACGTACGTGGCGCAGGTACAGCACGGCGGCATCACTACCTACCAGTACAAGTCGGTTCTTCCGGTCAGGCCAGTGAAGAACACGCAAGCACTGACCGCACTGCCGAAGGCGCTGCCGACCTCACTGCTGTCCAAGATCAGCGCGGCCGGCATAATCCCCTCCGCTGACGTGGCCGCCCTGGGCAAGGCGTTCCCCGGCGCGACCGCGATCCCGCTCGCCTACACCTACCAGGCGACCAGCACCTACTGGGTCGCGCCTGACACCGGCATCGTGGTCGACGTCTCTACCACCGACACGGAGGAGGGCGCCATCGCGCTCCCGACCGGCAAGACAATCCCGCTCCTGCCGGTCCTGGCCGGCAGTTACAAGGCCACTTCGTCCAGCCTCCAGGCGGCTGTCAAAGATGCCAACAACGGCAGCAGCACGATCAGCACGTGGGGAATGTGGGTGCCGATCGCCGCAGCGGTGGTTGGCTTCGTGCTCCTGGTCATAGCCGTCATCTTGTGGCTACGTGGACGCAGCGCGGGACACACTGCTCAGCACGGTCGCCCGGAGCCTCGCCCGAGCCCAGGCGGCCAGATCCGGTAACCGCCGCTCTCCGAGCGGGTTACGGATCATGGTGATGTCGTCGCTCGGCGCGCTGGCGCGCCGCTGTTGTGATTCAGGCTTAGTGGTCAGGGCTCGACTCTGACGTCAGTCGGCGACGCCTGTGGCGGAGGCGAGGGAAGCGGTGCCGGGGCGCCCGCTGGCGCGGGCGCTGAGTCTGCGGCAGCCAGCAGCAAGGCCGCGAACTCGCCGACACCGTAGCCGACCACTGCACCCGCGATCACACCAAGCAGCAGTGTCAGGGGTGAGGTCAGGATCGATATCGGCGCAGAACCCGTGGTCCATCCGAAGGAACCGCTTATCGCCCCGTGGACGAGCATGAAGTCCACGAACCGCTGGGCAATGAACAGCAAGACGTCCAGGCCAATGCCGAGTGTCGTCCCGAAGACGAGCCCGCCGAGCACCGCCTGCTTTCTGCGAAGGTTCACGACCAGACCCCTCTACCCCGCGTCGCCCTGAGCTGAAGTTTCGTGACGATCGTCACAAATTGTCATGAGATACGTGAACAGTACGCGCTCCCGGCCAGTCTCGTCACCCGCATCGTGCGCCTGACAGGCGCCTGGATCTCGCGCGGCGGCAGGATGCTGCCGCGCAGGGAGGACGAGCCTGCTCGGGCACCGCCATGCCGGGCCCTGCCCAGCCAGCGAAGACCGGCTGTCGTCAGCAGCCGCGGATTACCAGCTCTACTGTGACCCTTCGGCCGCGCGAGCCTCCTTGAAGACCTGCTGGGCTATCTGGTAGCCCTCGAACGCGCGGGCGGCGCCGGCGTACGCCTCGATATGGATGAACGCCTCGACGATCTCATCCGGGGTGACCCCGTTGTTGAGTGCGATACGTAGCTGGCCGCGGAGTGGCTCGAGGGTACCCAGGGTGGCGGCGATCGTTACGGAGATGAGAGCGCGAGTGCGTGTGTCGAGGACATCGGTGCGTGGCCACGCGTCGCCGAAGGTGTGCAGTGTGGCCAGGCGCGCGAAGTCCGCACCGTTGGCGGGCTCTCCCACACCCGGTTCGAGGAACGGTTCCAGGCGCCTGCCGAGTAGCCGCGCGGCGGTGTCGAGCGCAGCCGCATAGCCCGGCTCGGCCGGTCCGTCGTCGATCATGGTGTCCCCATACCGCAGGTCGGCCAGGGCGAAACGGTGCTCCGTCCGCTGGCGCAGGCCACCAGGCGTTCCCGCAGCTAGTCGTCGTGCCGACGTTCGCACATGCTGGTGGCGGTGCGCCGCCGTTGCTGTACTTTGCTGCTGTAATACGGGCCGGATGAGCTTGGCTCCTGGCTCACTCCGAGCTAAGAGAATCCTTGCTTGGGGCGGCCCGTTGGGACCACCTCCTTGCGATCCGGTTCGCATAGAAACCCGCCATGATTGCGGAAGCGACGAGCGCTAGCCAGGAGCCGAACGGCCGATGACGCTCGATCCTCACTATGCCGACAAAGATCATCAGCAATGTAAAGGCCGCCCAGATAAGGACCGCGATTCTTCTGGGCGGCTGCTGACGGAGCCATGAGATTGGGCGGCTCAGGTCGCGCGCGTCCGGCATAGCGTGATGATACGGGCTGCCGGTATCAGATGTCGTGGGGATACGAGCCGCATCACGCCAACGTCGCCCTGAGCTTCACGTCACTACAGCCCGCCCGAACCCTGGCTCGGAAAGCAGCTAGGCAGCTGAGCGTTGCTGTACTTTGCTGCTGTACGGGCAAGAAAAAGGCCACATCCGGCTGGCGGACATGGCCTTTGAGCTGGGTCGGGGTGGCGGGATTTGAACCCACGGCCTCTTCGTCCCGAACGAAGCGCGCTGCCAAGCTGCGCTACACCCCGAGAGACTGCCCGAGAAGTCTAGCTGATCCCCGGAACCAGCGTGAGCAGCGTAGCCTCAGGCCGGCAGCAGAACCGTACCGGGGCGTAAGGGGACGTGCCGAGGCCGGCCGAGACGTGCAGCCAGGGCCGGCTGGCGTCGCCTGTTGCCGGGTGCCGGTGCAGGCCGCTGGCGCGCTGCCGATCAATGCCGCAGTTGGTGACCAGGGCCCGGTTGACCGGCAGGCAGACCTGCCCGCCGTGGGTGTGGCCGGCCAGCAGCAGGTTGAAGCCGTCGCCGGCGAACTGGTCGAGTACCTCGGGCTCCGGTGAATGCAGCACGCCGAGGCGCAGGTCAGCGGCCGGGTCCGCGGGACCGGCGATGAGGTCGTAGCGGTCCCTGCTGATGTGCGAGTCGTGTACGCCGGCGATCTCGATGTCGTGCTCGCCCGCCTTGATCCGGCCGCGCTGGTTGTTGGCGTTCAGCCACCCAGCCGCCTCCATGCCCGCCCCGAGCTCCGCCCACGGCAGGTCGGGGATGTCGCGCGCGTGCTCGTGCTTGCTGGTCCGCCACAGGTACCTGGTGGGGTTCTTGGGCACCGGCGAGTACAGGTCGTTGGAGCCGTAGACGAACACGCCAGGCCGGTCCAGCAGGGGCCCAAGCGCGTCCAGGAACGGCGCGACGGCCTCGGGGTGCGCGATCGAGTCGCCGGTATTGACCACCAGGTCGGGCTCGAGCGCGTCCAGGGACCGCAGCCACGACATCAGCCTGTGCCGGCCCGGCGTCAGGTGCACGTCCGAGATGTGCAGGATGCGCAGCGGCGCGACGCCCTTGGCCAGCACCGGAACCTCGTGCTCGCGGAGCACGAACCAGTTCCGCTCGATCACCGAGGCGTAGCCGAAGGCTGCGGCTCCGGCCAGGACGGTCGCCTTTATCAGGCTTCGGGTGCGCATCCACTCATCGTGCCATGCCCGGGGCAGTGACCGCGCCGGTGCGCCAGGGTGCGAGCACGCGCCGTGGCCAGGACAGGGCAGGATGGGCACCATGCCCACACTGAAGGAGCAGCTGCGCGCCGACCTGACCGCGGCCATGAAGGCAAGGGACGAGACCACCACGCGGACTCTGCGAATGGTCCTGACTTCTATTAGTAACGAGGAGGTGTCGGGCAACTCAGCGCGCGACCTGAGCGACGACGAGGTGATGAAGATCGTCGGCCGGGAGGCCAAGCGGCGCCGGGAGGCGGCTGCAGCGTTCGCCGACGCGGGCAGGGACGAGCAGGCGGCGGCGGAGCGGGCCGAGGAGGACGTCCTGTCGGCCTACCTTCCGGCCCAGCTATCCGATGACGAACTGGCGGCGCTGGTCGCGGCGGCGATCGCCGAGACGGGGGCGTCGGGCCCATCCGGCATCGGTCCGGTGATGAAGGCCGTCACGCCCAAGGTGGCCGGGCGCGCGGAAGGCAGCCGGGTCGCGGCGGCGGTGCGCAGCCAGCTTGCCGGGTAACAAAGTCTCCACGTGTAGCCGCTGGGGCACCCGCCCGGCGGCTAGTGGTGGTGATGTAACGGCGGCGGCGGTTGGCCAGGCGGCTGCCCGCCGTTCCCGTGCTTGCCAGGGCTGACCGTCTTGACCACGTTGCCCGAGCCCTCGGACCAGTAGATCGAGTCCCCTGGCACGCCGACGAACTGCGTGTCCGGGCCGAGGTCGGCGTACATGAAGGAGTACTCCCAGGTGGCGGCGGGCGCGTTGTCGCCGTACATCTGGCCGGGGCAGGCCTGGGCACCGGTCGGGACCTCGCGGTAGCACGAGTTCGGGAACCCCATCATCTCGCCAGACGGCTCGGTCGGGTCGATCGGGTTGAACACCGACACGTACGCGGCCAGCCTCGGGGTGTAGCCCGCGAATGCGGCGTAGTAGCCGCTGTTGGCGGTGCCGGTCTTGCCGGCGATGCCGCCCGAGTGGCCGATCGGGGCCGCGCGGCCGGCGGCCGTACCAGAGATCAGCACGCCCTGCAGGATGTAGTTGGCCGCGTCCGCGACGGCCTCCGACATATCCCGGTGGCACGAGTCTGGCTGCAGCTGCAGCGACTTGCCGGTGGCGGCCACGACGATGCTGCTGAGCGGGTCCGGGGCGCAGTACCAGCCGCGCGCCGCGACCGAGGCATAGGCGGCCGCCATGCTCATCGGGGAGACGCCCACCGACCCGAGGGTGAAGCTGGGGTCGTCGTCCGCGGGCTGGCCGTTGCCGGCCATGCCGCCAAGCGCCGGGTCCACCTTCAGCAGAGACGTCCCGTCGGCGCGGGTCATGCCCATGTCCACCGCCGTCTCGACCACGTTGCACAGCCCGACCTGCTGCTCCAGGTGGGCGAAGTACACGTTGATCGATCCCACGGTGGCGCTGTAGAGCTGGTAGATCTCGCCGCCCTTGCCGGTCGGGCCTTCGGCGTTTTGCAGCTGGAAGTTGCCGGCGAACTCGCCCTGGCAGTTGTAGTAGGGCCCCACCGTGGTCGGCGACACGACCTTGATGGCGTGCCCGAACGGGATGCCCTGCTTAAGCGCCGTGATCAGGGTGAAGATCTTCGACGAGGAGCCCGTCTGCACGCCGTCGGTCCAGCCGCCGTACTGGGAGTTGACGGCGTAGTCGATGTCGTCCTCGCCGGGGCCGGCGCCGAAAGTCCGGTTGACCGCGATGGCCTTGACCGCTCCGGTGCCCGGCTGGATCATCACCTCGGTGTCGGCGTTGTCGTTGCCGTTGTACTCGCTGGAGTACTGCGGCTCGACGTAGTTGACGGCGTCCGCGGCGGCGTTCTCGTCCTGGATGTTCATGGTGGAGTAGATGTTCAGCCCGCCGCTGCCCGACTGGACCTCGTTCCAGATCGAGGGGTAATTGACCATGAGGTAGTGCTGCACGTAGCTGCAGAAGAAGGCGCTGCGTGCCACCGACGGCGCGTAGCAGCCGGTCTGCAGCGGGGCGCTGGACATGTCCAGCCCGAGCGGCGCATGCTCGGCCGAAGTCGCCTGCGCCTGCGTGATGTAGCCCAGCTGCGCCATCCGGCCGAGCACCTCGTTGCGCCTAGTCATGGCCGCGCCGGGGTTAGCGACGGGGTCGTACCGGCTTGGCGACTGCACCAGGCCGGCCAGCAGGGCTGCCTGCTGGAGGTTAAGGGCCGAGGCCGGCTCGCTGAAGTAGACCTCAGCCGCCACCTGAATACCCCAGGCGTGGTGGTCGAAGTAGGCGACGTTCAGGTAGTCGGCCAGTAGCTGATTCTGCGTCAGCTCGTGCTCAACGGTCGCTGCCAGGCGCAGCTGCTGGATCTTGCGCTGCAGGTCCGGGTAGGTGGCCGCCTCGACGGCCGCCTGGTTCTGGCCGGCCTGCAGGACGCGGACGTTCTTAACGTACTGCTGCGCCAGCGTCGAGCCGCCCTGAAGCTGCCCGCCGGTGTTGTCGCTGAAGAGCGCCCGGATCGTGCCCCTCGGGTCCAGCGCGCCCTGGTTGTAGAACCCGTCGTCTTCGATCGCGACGATGGCGTCGCGCATGACAGGCGCTATCTCGTTGTAGGTCACCGGAACCCGGTACACATCGCCCGGATAGAAGGTGGCGATCGCTTGACCCTCGGAGTCGTACAGCGTCGAGTAAGTGGGCGGCGAGCCGAGGGTGCCGACGGACAGGTTGTTGAAGGTGCTCGCCGCGTCCCGGGCAGCGATCCCCGTAATCGCGATGGCGGGCAGCGTGATAGCCGCCGTCAGCAGCGCGGCCACAACCGCCATCACGGCGAGCCGCCCCACCGTGCCATAGCTCGCGCCGGCGCGGCGCCAGGTTTCTTGCACGGGATCAGGCTACGCTGCATCGGCAGTAACCAGCCATGTGCTGTGAAACCGCGGGACGGCGCGCCGGGATTCGCGCCGCCGTTACCCGCTGGCAGCACGGCGAAGCAGATAGTTACCACCCGCGCCAACGGCGGGAAACGGCAGATTACCGGCGCGCTGACCACGGGGCGCTCTTCGCGGCGACATAGTGTAGCTAGCCACCGCGCGTGCCTGAATAGCCCAAGAGGGCTATTCAGGAAATGGACCCGCTGGGGTCTAGCGCTGCGCGCCGGACTTCCGTAAGTTACTCTTCCGCGACCATCACTCGCCGGGGCCGGTCGCCATGTGTCGGCTCCGGACCGCAACTGAGCGCCACCCGGGCGTGACCACCCAGGGGCGTGATCAGCCCCCCGCGGGCGTGACGATCAGAGGAGCTGGGCCTGATGTGGATCACGGACTGGACTGCGCGTGCCGCGTGCAAGGGGACTGACCCGGACGAACTCTTCGTCCAGGGCGCGGCGCAGAACCGGGCCAAGCTGATCTGCCGCGGCTGCCCGGTAAGGACCGAGTGCCTTGCCGACGCGCTGGACAACCGGATCGAGTTCGGGGTCTGGGGTGGCATGACCGAGCGGGAGCGCAGGGCGCTGCTGCGCAGGCGACCCGACGTGACCTCGTGGCGCGAGCTCCTTGAGAACGCGCGCAACCATTACGAGCGCACCGGCGACGAGCTGGTAGCCAGCTAAGCCGGGACGGCTGTCCGCGCGATCGCGCGATCAGAACGGTGCGATTTCGCCGCCTCGCCTATGCACGCTGCGGGTCATAACACTAAGTAACTTAGTAGCTACTCTTCGCCATTGACGTGCGCCGTTCGCGGCGCGCCGGCTCCGGCACTGGACTGCCCGAATGCCTCGCCGATCTTCCGCAGGCCGTCGAGGTCGTGGATGTCGTCCGGCTGGGCTGGCACCTCGGCGACCGGGACCAGGGGATGCGCGGCGGTGAAGTGCTCGGCGACCCGGCGCTGTGCGGCGGCCTGCTGCATCGTGTGCGCGTGCAGCCGGAGCGCGGCAACGGCGAGCGGGTAGCCGCCGGACGAGGCGGTCGCGTCGAGCGTCTCGGCCGCGGCCAGGCTCCTCGCCGCTGACAGCTGCGCGGCAGGCGGTCGCTGCACGCGGTTGAGGATTAGCCCGGCCAGCGGCATCCGCTCCTCCGCCAGGCGTTCCACGAAGTAGGAGGCCTCGCGCAGCGCGTCTGGCTCGGGCGCGGCCACCACCAGGAACTCAGTGCCCGGCGCGCGCAGTAGCTGGTAGGTGTAGTCGGCGCGCTCGCGGAACCCGCCGAACATGGTGTCCAGCGCCGACACGAACGTCTGCACGTCACGCAGCATCTGGGTGCCGAGAATCTTCGTCAGGACGCCAGTGACCATGCCGAAGCCCGCGTTGATCACCCGCAGGTAGGCCCGCCCGCCCGCCTTGGCCGGGGCAACCAGTAGCCGCAGCAGCCTGCCATCGAGGAACCTGGCGAGCCGCTGCGGCGCGTCGAGGAAGTCGAGCGCGGACCGGCTCGGTGGCGTGTCCACCACGATGAGGTCCCACTCATCGGCACGGCTGAGCTGGCCGAGCTTCTCCATGGCCATGTACTCCTGCGTCCCGGCGAAGCTCGATGACAGCGACTGGTAGAAGGGGTTCGCCAGGATCTGCGCGGCCCTGGCAGGGTCGGCGTGCGCCTCAACGATCTCGTCGAAGGTCCGCTTCATGTCGAGCATCATGGCGTGCAGGCTGCCTGCCCCGGCCGCGCCGTTCCCGCCGGAGGAGACGCCCGCGACCGGGCGCGGCGTGTTGTCCAGCGAGTTCAGGCCCATCGACTGCGCAAGCCGGCGCGCGGGGTCCACGGTCAGGACCACGACATGCCGCCCGCGCTCGGCCGCGCGCAGGCCGATGGCCGCCGCGGTCGTTGTCTTCCCGACGCCGCCGGAGCCGCAGCACACCAGGATCCGGTTGCGCCGGTCGTCGATCAGCCGGTCGACGTCCAGGGCCGGCGGGGGGCGGCCGTCTGCCATCAGGCTGCCCTCTGCTCCCGCAGCGCGGCGGCCAGCCGGTACAGCCCGGCCAGGTCCATGCCGTCGGCGATCCACGGCAGCTCATAGGACGGCTGGCCGGCCTCGGCCAGCCGCCGAAGCAGGAGATCCTGCGCCTGCGCGGCCCTGGCCTGCTCCGACAGCTCGGTGGCCAGGCCGGCGGCGAGGCCGGGGATGTCGTCAAGCCCGGCCGCCTTGAGTCCCACGTCCAGCGGGCCGGTGTCGAGCTGCCCGCTGGCCGCGGCGGACAGCTGGTCCGGCGGCAGCGCCAGCGGCCTTGTCATGTTGACGATGATGCCGCCTGGCCTGATGCCGTCGAGCTCACGCAGCTCGGCGATGCCGTCGAGAGTCTCCTGGACCGGCATCTCCTCCAGCACCGTGACGAAGTGCACGGCCGTCTGCGGCGAGCGGATCACGCCCTGGACGCTGTCCGCATGGCCGCGGATCGGCCCGACCCTGGCCAGGCCAGAGACCTCGGCGCTGACGTTGAGGAACCTGGCGATGCGGCCGGTGGGCGGCGCGTCCATCACGACGGCGTCATAGGCACGCCCGCCGCCCTTGGGGTTCTTGCGGCGCACCGCCTCGGCTGCCTTGCCGGTCAGCAGCACGTCCCGCAGGCCGGGGGCGATCGTGGTGGCGAAGTCCATCACCCCGAGCTTGGTCAGCGCGGTACCCGCGTGCCGCATGCTGTAGAACATCTCCAGGTACTCCACCAGCGCGGACTCGGGATCGGCGACGAGCGCGAACACGTCACCGCCCTTGCCTGACGGGCTGGCCGGGGTGACCGCGATGCGGCGCTCGGCGTACGGGAGCGGCGGGACGTCGAACAGCTGCGCGATGCCCTGGCGGCCCTCCACCTCCATCAGCAGGACTTTCCTGCCGCCCGAGGACAGCGCGAGCGCCAGCGCCCCGGCCACCGTCGTCTTGCCCGTGCCACCTTTGCCGGTCACGACGTGCAGCCGCACGCCGTCCCAGTCGGTGTCACGTGAGGTCACGAATGGAGGTTATCCGCGCCGGAGCCCAGGCCAGGCCGCCAGGCCGGCCGTAAGCCGGCAGATGAGGGCCGCGCCACTATGGCGGCTGGCGCTGAAGTCACTACGCTGGGAGGCATAGGGCCGCGACTTGGGGCCGAAAGGGATGGTTCGTCATGGAAGCGGTAGGCATCATCCTGGGCATACTCGTTGTGCTGGGTCTGATTACCGTGGCGCGCTCGGTGCGCGTCGTCCAGCAGTTCGAGCAGGGCATTGTCTTCCGGATGGGGAGGCTGTCCGGCACCAGAGGGCCCGGCCTCACCGTGCTGATGCCCTTCGTGGACCGGATCCAGAAGGTCAACATGCAGATCGTGGCGATGGCCGTGCCCGCGCAGGGCGGCATCACCAGGGACAACGTCAGCGTCACGGTGGACGCGGTGGTGTACTTCCGGGTCGTCGATCCGGTCAAGGCCACGATCAACGTGCAGAACTACCTGTTCGCGATCTCCCAGCAGGCGCAGACGTCGCTGCGGTCGATCATCGGCCAGTCCGACCTGCAGCAGCTGCTGGCCGAGCGCGACATGGTCAACAGGGAGCTGCGCCGGATCATCGACGAGCCAACCGAGGGCCCCTGGGGCATCCGGGTCGAGCGGGTCGAGGTCAAGGACGTCTCGCTGCCGGAGGGCATGAAGAGGTCCATGGCCAGGCAGGCCGAGGCCGAGCGGGAACGGCTGGCGCGGATCATCACCGCGGACGGCGAGTTCCAGGCTTCCAAGCGGCTGGCCGCCGCGGCCAACGTGATGTCCCGTGACCCGGCGGCACTGCAGCTGCGCCTGCTGCAGACGGTCGTCGAGGTGGCCGCGGAGAAGAACAGCACGCTGGTCATGCCGGTCCCGGTGGAGCTGCTGCGGTTCTTCGACAAGATGAGCCCGTCGTCGGACGGGTCCGCGGGCGAGTCGCTCGGCGACTACTCCGAGGGCGAGGTTCGCGGGCCATCTACGGAGCAGGAGGTGGCTGCCGCGCGGGACGAGCTTGCCGCCGCTAAGGACGAGTCGCTGGAGATTCCCGACGTCACCACGATCCCCGAGATCGCGGCAGCGGAACCGGCGCGCAACGGCAGCGGGGCAGACGCCGCAGCCGACCCGGCAGGCGTCTTCGCTGATCCCGCCAGCGTCCAGGCCGACAAGGGCGGGAACGAGGCCGCGCCGGAGGCTGGCCAGGCCGACGGCGAGTCAGGACAGGCGCCGGCCTAGTACGACCAGGGTGGCCGGGACCGCTCCTGCCAAGGCGGCGCGGGCCCGGCCATCGGTTGCATTAAGGTTCCGCTATGGCCAAGTGGGAGTACGCGACCGTGCCGCTGCTAGTGCACGCGACCAAGCAGATCCTCGACAACTGGGGTGACGATGGCTGGGAGCTGGTGGCCGTGGTGCCAGGTCCCAACCCCGAGCAGCTCGTCGCCTACCTGAAGCGGGTCAAGGAGTGAGCGGCGGGGACCCGGCCGGGCACTCGCCGCAGGAGCGACTGGCCGCACTCGGGCTAACGCTGCCGGAGGTCGTGGCGCCGCTCGCGGCCTACGTGCCCGCGGTCCGCACCGGGAATGTGGTCTACAGCGCCGGTCAGCTGCCTGTCGTCGAGGGGCAGCTGGTCGCGACCGGGAAGGTCGGCGCCGAGGTGGGCGCTGCCGAGGCCAGCGCGCTGGCCAGGACCTGCGCGCTCAACGCCCTGGCCGCCATCGCCTCGGAGGCCGGCGGCCTGGACCGCATCAGGCGGATAGTGAAGCTGACCGGCTTCGTGGCCAGCGCTCCCGACTTCACCGGCCAGCCGCAGGTGGTGAACGGCGCCAGCGAGCTGCTGCTTGAGGTCTTCGGCGAGTCCGGCAAGCATGCCCGCAGCGCGGTCGGCATGGCGGTGCTGCCGCTGAACGCCCCGGTGGAGATAGAGCTGATCGCGGAGGTCAGGGATTAGGGGCATGCCGGGCGAGGCCGCGTCGTTCCGGCTGCCTGACCGGATTGCTGAATCCGCGCGCGAGATCCTCGACGGCGGTAAGGAGCCGGCAACCCCAAGGGACGCGGCGACGGTCATGCTGCTGCGCGGCGGCCCCGGCAGTATCGGCACCGGCAGTGCCGCCGGGGACGGTGCTGGCAAAAACAGCGGCCTCGAGGTCTACATGCTCCGCCGCAAGCCGTCGATGGCGTTCGCGCCAGGAGCGATGGTGTTCCCCGGCGGCTCGGTCGATCCCAGGGACGCCGACGAGCAGGTCGCCTGGGCCGGGCCTGATGCCGCGCAGTGGGGAGAGGTGTTCGACGCCCCGCCGGAGCTGGCCAGGGCCCTGGTCTGCGCCGCGGTGCGGGAGACATTCGAGGAGTCCGGCGTCCTGCTGGCCGGCGAGTCGCAGGACTCGGTGGTCGCCGACACCACAAGCGACGAGTGGGAAGCCGACCGGCAGGCCCTGCTTGACCACTCGGTGTCACTGGCTGAGCTGCTTGGCCGCCGCGGTCTGGTGCTGCGCGCGGACCTGCTGCGGCCGTGGTCGCGGTGGATCACCCCGGTGATCGAGCCGCGCCGGTTCGACACGAGGTTTTTCGCCGCGGCGCTGCCTGCCGGGCAGCGAACCAGGGACGTGGGCGGGGAGGCGTCCGCGGTGGCGTGGATCGCGCCGCAGGACGCGCTGGCGGCCGGGCGCCGCCGTGAGCTTGCGCTCATGCCGCCGACGATGGTGACGCTCACCGAACTGGCGGCCTGCGCCGACCTCGACACCGCGCTGACCGGGCCGAGGCACGTCGCGCCGATCATTCCCGAGGTGCAGATGCGCGAGGGCGCGGTCTGGCTGACGGTGCCCGGCATCTCGGAGTATCCGCTGTGACCGCCGAGCCTGGCCACCAGCCCGCCGGCCCGGTGGACGGATCGGGCACCAGCCGGGCCTTCTGCGTGCTGGCGCCGAATCCCTCGCTGATGACCCTGGACGGCACCAACACCTGGCTGATCGCCGAGCCAGGCAGCACCGCGGCGATCGCCGTGGACCCTGGCCCGCTGGACGAGGGCCACCTGCAGCGTGTCGTGGCCACCGCCGCCGCCCGTGATCAGCGCATCGCCGCTATCGTGCTCACGCACCGGCACGAGGATCACTCGGCCGGCGCGGCGCGGCTGGCCGAGCTGACCGGCGCGCCGGTGCGGGCGGTGGACCCGGCCTACCGGCTGGGCAGCGAGGGCCTGGCGCCCGGCGACGTGCTGACGGTGGCGGGCTGCGACCTGCACGTCATCGCCACCCCCGGGCACACGACGGACTCGGTGTGCCTGTTCCTGGCCGCCGACGGCGCGGTGCTCACCGGGGACACAGTGCTCGGCCGCGGTACCACCGTCATCGGGACCGACGGCAGCCTGGCCGACTACCTGGACTCGCTGCATCGTCTGCAGGCGCTAGCCGAGCGGACGACCCTGCGGGCGCTGCTGCCCGGCCACGGGCCGCTGCTGCCAGACCCGGCCGGGACGCTCGAGTACTACCTGGCGCACCGCGCCGAGCGGCTCGCCGAGGTGCAGGCCGCGCTGGCCGCCGGGGACCGGACCCTGGGTGAGATCGTGGCCAGGGTGTACGCGGACGTGGACAAGTCGCTGTGGCCGTTCGCACAGTGGTCGGTCCGGGCCCAGCTTGACTACCTAGCCGGTCGCGGCGAGCTGCCGCTGGGGTTCGAGGTACCGGCCGTTTCCTTCCAGCAGCAGGACGGATAGCTACCTGGCGCGCTTGCGCAGCCGGTCGAGGTCGGTCACCAGGACCGATTTCGCCGCCAGCTGGATCCAGCCGCGGGCGGCGAAGTCGGCCAGTGCCTTGTTCACCGTCTCCCTGGAGGCGCCCACGAGCTGGGCCAGCTCCTCCTGGGTGAGGTCGTGATTGACCTGGATGCCCTCCGGAGTCTGGACCCCGAACCGCTCGGCCAGGTCAAGCAGCGCCTTGGCGACCCGGCCTGGGACATCGGTGAAGACCAGGTCGGCCTTCACGTCGTTGATGCGCCGCAGCCGCTGCGCCAGGGCCTGCAGCAGGTGCATGGCCACCTCGGGCCTGCTGGACAGCCACGACCGCACGTCGTCGTGGGCGAGCCCGGCAAGCTCGGCGCTGGTGACGGCGGTGGCGCTAGCGGTCCGCGGCACCGGGTCAAACAGGGACAGCTCGCCGAACATCTCGCCCGGCCCGTGCACGCTCAGCAGGTTCTCCCTGCCGTCCGGCGCGGCCCTGGTCAGCTTGATCTTGCCGCTGATGATGATGTAGAGCTTGTCACCCTCGGCGCCCTCGGCGAAGAGCCGCTCGCCGCGGTCCAGCTTTACGACGGACACCTTGGACCGCAGCGCGCGCGAGTCTTCCTCGCTCAGCGCATCGAAGAGCGGGGCCTCGCTCAGCGCATCGTCAGCGTGCCCCATTGCCCCTCCTCGCGGTCGCCATGCCTCAGTCGTGCCCACTTCCGCGGTCCGTCACCCAGGCCCCGGTGCTAGCCGTGCGCGCTGCCGCGCAGGCGCTCCTGGCAGTTGATTATCTCGGCCTCGGCGGCCTCGCGGTCCACCCAGGTGGCCGGTACGACCTCCTTGCCGGGTTCCAGCGCCTTGTATACCTCGAAGAAGTGCTGGATCTCCAGCCGGTCAAATTCCGGAACATCCGTAATGTCACGCAAGTGAGCCATCCGCGGGTCGGTCGCCGCGACGCAGAGCACCTTGTCGTCCAGGCCCTTCTCGTCTCGCATCCGGAACATCCCGATGGCACGACAGGTAATCAGGCAGCCGGGAAACGTCGGTTCCTCCAGGATGACCAGGGCATCGAGCGGGTCCCCGTCATCGGCCAGGGTGTCTTCGATGAAGCCGTAGTCCGTCGGGTAGCGCGTCGAGGTGAACAGCATCCGGTCCAGCCTGATCCGGCCGGTCTCGTGATCCATCTCGTACTTGTTACGCTGCCCCTTCGGAATCTCGATTACGACATCGAACTCCACGTTTCGCTCCCAGGCGCGTCGAATACGATCTGCGGTTGCTTAGAGCAGTGTCCACCCCAGGACAACGGCTCGGGGACCGCGGGTACCCGGGCCGCGCCGCGGGCAGGCTAGCGCGGGGATCAGCACGCAGGAGGGAACCAGCCGTTGAGACCGCCCCGGCGCCTGGTGGCCGCGGCCACGGCCCTGCTCTGCGTCTTCACCATTGGCGCCGGAGTCGCGGTCGCGCGGCTGCTGCCCGGCCGGCTGGCGCTGTGGCAGCCGGCCAGGATCGCCTCGGCGCCGCTGGCGGACTCCGGGCCGGACCTCAGCGCGGCGACCGGCGCGGCCGGCACCAGTGGCAGCGTCACGATGGCCGGGCTGACCACGGCGCTGGCGTCGGTGCTCGCCTCGCCGGCGCTTGGGCCCCAGGTCGGCGTGCTGGTCACCGACCTGTCCGACGGCCAGGTGCTCTACTCCCGCGACGCCGGCACTGGCTTCACCCCCGCCTCCACCACCAAGATTGCGACGGCGATCGCCGCGCTGCAGGTGCTCGGGCCCGCCGCGCGCTTTCACACCACGGTCGTGACAGGCGCTGCGTCCGGCGACATCGTCCTGGTCGGCGGCGGCGATCCCACGCTTGCAGCCGGGCGGCCGCCGTCCACGGACTACCCGCAGCCGGCCACCCTGCTTGATCTGGCGAGCCAGACCGCGCAAGCATTGCGGAAACGAGATGTCACTAGCGTGCAGCTTGGTTATGACACCTCGCTGTACACCGGCCCTGGCCTTGCGGCCGCGTGGTCGCCGGCCTACGTGACGACCGGCAACGTCACCGTGATCACTCCGCTCGAGGTCGACCAGGGCAGGCTCACTCCGTCGGGCCAGCCTCAGGATGCCGACGACCCGCAGAACTACTCGCCGCGCTCGGCCGACCCGGCGGCCCAGGCGGCCGCGTCGTTCGCCGGCTTCCTGCGCGCGGACGGGATCACCGTGCAGGGCACGCCCAGCCAGGTGGCGGCCCCGGCCGGTGCCACCACCCTGGCCAGCGTCAGCTCGCCGCCGCTGTCGGAGATCATCCAGTGGATGCTCGAAGAGAGCAACAACGTGATCGCGGAGAACCTGGCCAGGCACGTAGCGCTGGCTACCGGCGCCCAGGCATCGTTCACCGGGGCTGCTGCCGCAGAGGAGAAGGTGCTGAGCGGGCTCGGCGTCACCGGCGTCCAGCTGAACGACGGCAGCGGGCTGTCGCCGGACAACCTCATTACCCCGGCCGCGCTGGTCCAGCTGATCAGCCTGGCCGCCAGCGAGCCGAGACTCCGCTCGGCGCTGACCGGCCTGCCGGTCTACGGGTTCTCTGGCACGCTCGCGCCGGACGGTGGCACCAGCTTCTACTCCGGCGGCACGGCCGCGCCGGGCATGGTGCGTGCCAAGACCGGCAACCTGTCCACCGCCGCGGCGCTGGCCGGCGTTGCCTATGCCAGGGACGGCCAGCTGCTCGCGTTCGCCGTGATGGCCGACAAGCTCAGCAACCTCGCGTCGGCGGAAGCGGACATGGGCGCGCTGGCGAACGTGCTCGCCGGCTGCGGTTGCCGTTAGCGGCCGGTAGCCCGGTCACGGCCCGGGGCGACGCCGGCCCGCTCGTCCACGTACGGTGGAGGGGTGAGCAGCACTCAGATGATCGACTGGCAGGTCGCTACCGCGACGGGCGTGCGCTGGGTCAGGCCGGGCCCACAGGTCAGCATGGCGGAGGCCAGGAAGGTAGTCGCTGAGCTGCGCCAGCTCGCGGCTACGGTGGCCGAGCCCGTGCGCGAGCTGACTGGGCTGCCAGGCGCTCCCGATGACGGCCGGGTCGCGGTGGTGGACCGCCCGGGCTGGATCAGGGCGAACGTCGACGGGTTCCGGGTCGTCCTCGATCCGCTGGTCGAGCACATGGCGGAGCGCGGCAATGTGCCGCAGCCCGGCTCGGTGATCACCGCCGTCGGCTCGCGGGTCACCGGCATGCAGGCCGGGCTGATCCTGGCCTACCTGGCCAGCCGGGTCCTCGGCCAGTACGAGCTGTTCCTGCCGCCGGACCCGGACGTGCCTGGCGCCGGCGCGCCGGCCGGCCGGCTCACCCTGGTGGCCCCCAACATCGTCATGGTGGAGCGGGAGCTCGACGTCAACCCGCACGATTTCCGCCGCTGGGTCTGCCTGCACGAGGAGACCCACCGCACCCAGTTCACCTCGGTGCCCTGGCTGCGGCCTTACGTGCAGGAGCAGATGACCGACTTCCTGCTTGCCTCCGACCTGGACCCGGCCTCGATCCTGGACCGGCTGCGCGCGGCGGCCGACGCGGTGGCCGGCGCCGTGCGGGGCGGCGGGGAAAGCGAGAGCCTCATCGAGGCAATCCAGAGCCCGCGGCAGCGCGAGATCCTGGACAAGATGACAAGCGTGATGACCCTGGTCGAAGGACACGGCGACTACGTGATGGACGCCGTCGGCCCGGCCGTGGTGCCGTCGGTAGCCGAGATCCGGGCCAAGTTCAGCGCGAGGCGCGGCTCGGCAGGCCGGATGGAGCAGGCGATCCGCAGGATCCTCGGCATCGACCTGAAGATGAAGCAGTACGAGCAGGGCTCGCACTTCGTCAAGGAGGTCGTGTCGCAGGCCGGGATGGCGACCTTTAACAAGGTGTGGACATCGCCCGAGCACCTGCCGAGCAAGGAAGAGCTGGCCAGCCCGCACCTGTGGCTGGAGCGGGTGGACGGCGCCGCACCGCCTGCCATTACGAGCTGAGCCACCGTGGGCCCGGACCCGGCGGTGGCAGCGGTCCGGCTTGCCGTCCGCCGCTGCCTGGCCGAGGCGCTGGAGCCCGGTGACCTGGTCCTGGCGGCTTGCTCCGGCGGTGCCGACTCGCTGGCGCTGGCCGCTGCGCTTGCCTTCGAGGCCCCGAAGGCCGGGCTGCGGGCCGGCGGCATTGTCGTCGACCACGGCCTGCAGACGGGGTCGGCCGAGCTGGCCGCCACGGTGGTGCAGACCATGACAGCCCTCGGCCTCGACCCTGCCTGGTCCGCAGCGGTCAGCGTGGCCGGGCCGGAGGGCGAGGGGCCCTATCCCGGTCCGGAGGCCGCGGCCAGGGCAGCCAGGTACGCCGCGCTCGACCGGGCCACCGGCGATGCCGGAGCAGCCGCGATCATGCTCGGCCACACCCTCGACGACCAGGCCGAGACCGTCTTGCTCGGGCTGGCGCGCGGATCGGGCGCCAGGTCGCTGGCCGGGATGCCTGCCCGCAGCGGCCGGTACCTGCGGCCGCTGCTTGAGCTGCGCAGGGCGGACACCCGGGCGGCCTGCGCAGCGCTTGGCCTGCGGGCCTGGGATGACCCGCACAACTGCGACCCCGCGTTCGCCAGGGCGCGGGTGCGAGCCGGGCTGCTGCCGGCCCTCGAGGCGGCCCTGGGGCCCGGGGTGCCGGAGGCGCTGGCCAGGACCGCGCGCCTGCTGCGCGCCGACGCGGACGCTCTGGACGCGCTGGCAGCCGCCGAGATGGAAAGCATCCGTGCCGCCGACAAGGAGGAAGGCTGGCCGGCCGGGGTGCTCGGCGCGCTGCCGGCCGCGATCAGGCGGCGGATCCTGCACGCGGCGGCGCTGGCCGCCGGCTGCCCCGCCGGGGCGCTGTCCGAGCGGCACGTCAGCCAGCTGGAGGAGTTCGTGATCTGCTGGCACGGCCAGCGGTGGGCCGACTTGCCCGGTGGTGTCCGGTGCCAGCGCCGGTATGGCAGGCTGCTCTTCACTACCGCGGGTTCCGCGGGTCGCCCCGGGGCGAGCACAGCGAGATCGGAGGATCCGGGTGGACGCGAGTGACATGGGCGCGGACCTCAAGGAGGTCACGATCACGGCCGAGCAGCTCAGCCAGCGCATCGCGGAACTCGCCGCGCAGATCGACGCCGATTACGCTGAGCGCGAACTCCTGCTAGTCGGCGTGCTCAAGGGCGCCGTCATGGTGATGGCCGATCTGGCCAGGGCGATGCACCTGCCTGCGGAGATGGACTGGATGGCGATCTCGTCCTACGGCTCAGGCACCAAGTCCTCCGGCGTCGTGCGAATCCTCAAGGACCTGGACACCGACATCACCGGCCGGCACGTGCTCGTGGTCGAGGACGTCGTGGATTCCGGCCTCACGCTGTCCTGGCTGCTCGGCAACCTGCGCTCCCGCGGGCCCGCCTCGGTCCGGGTCTGCGCGCTGCTGCGCAAACCGCGGTCGGCGCGGCTCGAGGAGGTAGACGTCGCCTACACCGGGTTCGAGATCGATGATGCGTTCGTCGTCGGTTATGGGCTGGACTATGCGCAGCGGTACCGGAACCTGCCGTTTATCGGCACCCTGGCCGAGCACGTGTATAGGTAGGTGCGATCGCCGATCGACGCGCGGGAACCAGTTGAGCGCTGAAGTTCGTTAACCTGGGTAAGAGGCGTAAGGCGACTGCCACTGCCCCTGAGCAGCCGGCCGCGTGTCACCCAATGCTAGTGCGGTGTACCGTCGAGTATTCCGCTCGCTACCGGCGGGAAGAATTAGCCGCGCATTCGCGCTGGATAGCAAGGTAGCCTCGCCGTGGGTCGGCGGGGCGCGAGGCTCGTCAGGAGGGACTGGCCGGACCTGTGGGCCGATCATCTATGGACCTCAAGCGCATTTTCCGCGGCTGGGTGCTTGCCATCCTGTTCGTAGCCGTCATCCTTGTGATCTTGTACAAGCTTGTCGACACCGGCACGCAGTACAAGCAAGTCTCTACCTCGCAGGCGATCGAGGCGATCCAGACCGGCAACGTGACCTCGGTCACGCTGACCGACGTTGACCAGATCATTCAGCTCACGACCAAGAGCGGCCAGAACTGGGAGGCCTCCTGGGTCGGCGGGCAGGGCACGCAGCTTGCCAACAATCTGCAGAGCCAGATAAACGCCCACAAGCTGCCGGCGAACGTCTACACCGTCAAGGTGCCTAAGAGCAGCTCGTTCTGGGAGCTGATCTTCAGCTACCTGCCGTTCCTCATCATCTTCCTGCTGTTCCTGGTCTTCCTGAACCAGATGCAGGGCGGCGGCTCGCGCGTCATGAACTTCGGCAAGTCCAAGGCCAAGCTCATCACCAAGGACACGCCGAAGACCACCTTCGCGGACGTGGCAGGCGCGGACGAGGCCATCGAGGAACTGCAGGAGATCAAGGAGTTCCTGCAGGCGCCGGGCAAGTTCCAGGCGATCGGCGCGAAGATCCCCAAGGGCGTGCTGCTGTACGGCCCGCCCGGAACTGGCAAGACGCTGCTCGCCAGGGCAGTGGCCGGCGAGGCGGGCGTGCCGTTTTACTCGATCTCCGGCTCGGACTTCGTCGAGATGTTCGTGGGCGTCGGCGCTTCGCGCGTCCGCGACCTGTTCGAGCAGGCCAAGGCCAACGCGCCGGCCATCGTGTTCGTGGACGAGATCGACGCGGTCGGCCGTCACCGCGGCGCCGGCTTCGGCGGCGGCCACGACGAGCGCGAGCAGACGCTGAACCAGCTGCTGGTGGAGCTGGACGGATTCGACACCAAGGGCGGCGTCATCGTCATCGCCGCCACCAACCGGCCTGACATCCTTGACCCGGCGCTGCTGCGGCCGGGCCGCTTCGACCGCCAGATCGTGGTCGCGCAGCCTGACCTGGCCGGGCGCAAGGGGATCCTGCGCGTGCACGCGCGCGGCAAGCCGTTCGGGCCCGACGTGGACCTGGACATCATCGCCAAGCGCACGCCCGGCTTCACCGGCGCCGACCTGGCCAACGTGATCAACGAGGGCGCGCTGCTGACCGCCAGGGCCAACCAGACGCAGATCCAGATGGCCTCACTCGAGGAGGCGATCGACAGGGTCACGGCGGGCCCCAAGCGCAAGAGCGTGCTGCTGTCGGAGAAGGAGCGGAAGATCATCGCCTACCACGAGGGCGGTCACGCCCTGGTGGGTCACGCGATGCCGAA
>DASPWG010000035.1:0-54198 GCA_035621915.1 Streptosporangiaceae bacterium | reverse complement strand
GCCAGGTACCCGAGTCCGAAGGTGACCCAGGTAATGGGCATGACCCTGGCCAGGCCGCCGAAGCGGCGCATGTCGACCTCGTCGTTCATCTCGTGCTTCACCGAGCCAGCGCCGAGGAACAGGCCCGCCTTGAAGAACCCGTGGGCGAGCAGGTGCGCGATCGCGAAGACGTAGCCGGCCGGGCCGAGGCCGGCCGCCAGCATCATGTAGCCGATCTGGCTCATCGTCGATCCGGCCAGCGCCTTCTTGATGTCGTCCTTCGCGCACCCGATGATCGCGCCGAACAGCAGCGTGACGGCGCCCACGATTGCGACGGCTAGCCGTGCTCCGGCCGACAGGTTGAAGATCGGCGCGGACCTGACGATCAGGTAAACGCCGGCGGTGACCATGGTGGCGGCGTGGATCAGCGCCGACACCGGGGTCGGGCCCTCCATCGCGTCCAGCAGCCAGGACTGTAGCGGCACCTGCGCGGACTTGCCGCACGCGCCGAGCAGCAGCAGCAGGCCGATCGCGAGCACGACGCCGTGACTGGCCTGGTGGACCGTGCCGAAGACGCCGGTGAAGGTGACCGAGCCGAACTGGGCGAACATCAGCATGATCGCCAGCGACAGGCCGACGTCGCCGACGCGGTTGGCGATGAAGGCCTTCTTGGCGGCCACCGCTGCGGCCGGCTTGTACTGCCAGAACCCGATCAGCAGGTAGGAGGCCAGGCCGACGCCCTCCCAGCCCGCGTACAGGACCAGGTAGTTGTCACCAAGCACCAGCAGCAGCATGGCCGCCAGGAACAGGTTCATGTAGCCGAAGAACCGGCGCCGTTCCGGGTCGTGCGACATGTAGCCGACCGCGAAGATGTGGATCAGCGAGCCGACACCGGTGATCAGCAGCACGAAGCAGATCGACAGCTGGTCTATCTGCAGGCCCAGCGGGATCTGGAACCGGCCGACGTCGATGAACTGGTACAGCGTCAGGTACCGGGGCCGCGCCGCAGCCGGGTACCCGAGCATCTGCACGAAGGCCGCCACTCCGTAGGCGAACGCGAGCAGCGGCATCGCCACGCCGACCCAGTGGCCCCAGCGGTTCGTCCGCTTGCCGCCGAGCAGCAGGATGGCGGCGCCGGCCAGCGGGAACGCCAGCAGCAGGCCGGCCGCATCCTGGATGCCGGTGGCGTGCAGCGTCGCCGCTGGGTGTGTCACCAGCGCAGCGGCTGGCGCCAGCGCACTCTGGACTGAGCCGGTCATGGCTCCCTTTCGTCAGTACTTCATCAGGTTCGCGTCGTCGACGGACGCGGACCGGCGGGCTCGGAAGATGGAGGTCAGGATCGCCAGCCCGACGACCACCTCCGCAGCGGCTACCACCATCACGTAGAACGCGATCACCTGGCCATCCAGCGTGCCGTGCATCCGGGCGAACGCGACGAACGCGAGGTTGCACGCGTTGAGCATCAGCTCGACGCACATGAACACCACGATGGCGTTGCGGCGCACCAGCACGCCGACCGCCCCGATCACGAACAAGATCACCGCGAGCGCGATGAAGTGGGCCGGGGTTACCACTGCTCACCTGCTTCCTGCCCAGGGCCTGGCGCCGCCGATCCAGCAGGCCCGGATGCGCCTTCCTGCCCTGAGGACCCGGCCGGGCCGGACGTTTCTTCCGGCCCGGATGGGGTCGTGTCCGCGGAGTGGCCGTTGCCGATGCCCGGCGGCTCCTCCAGGTCGGGGGGTTCCGGCGCGAGCAGGACAGGGCTCACTGACAGCCGCGACTGCGACCCGTCAGGCAGCAGCGCGGGCATGTCGACGGCGTTGTGCTGGGCGTAGGTGCCGGGTCCGGGCAGCGGGGTCGGCCTGCCGCTGGCTACGCGCTGCTGCGCCAGGTCGCGCTGGGTGGGCTTCGGAACGGTCCGCTCCCGGTGCGCCAGCACCATCGCGCCGATCGCCGCGGTGATGAGCAGCGCGCTGGTCAGCTCGAACTGGAACACGTACTTGGTGAAGATCAGCCTGGCGAGCGCGTTCACGTTGTTGTTGCCGAAGTTCGGGCTGGCCGGCGCGGCCGGGCCGATAGCCGCGTGCCCGATCACCAGGCTGAGCAGCACCAGCAGCGCGATGCCGCCGATGGCGGCCCACAGCCGCTGGCCCCTGATGGTCTCGATGACAGAGTCCGCGGCGGTAATGCCGACGATCATGAGCACGAACAGGAACAGCATCAGCACGGCGCCGGTATAGACGATGACCTGCACGAATGCCAGGAACGGGGCCCCGAGCATGGCGTACATGACCGCCAGCGACAGCATCACGACGGCCAGCATCAGCGCGCAGTGGACGGCCCTGCGAGCCAGGATCATGCCGATTGCCGCGGCGACCGAGACGATCGCGAGCAGCCAGTACAGCAGGAGCCTCGTGGTCTCGGCCGCCGGCCCGGCCAGCAGCATGTGGTGCGTCATCCCGCGCCTCCCGGCGACGCATCGCCAGCCGACCCCGACCTCGGACTGCTGCCCGAGTCAGCCTGCTGGCTGTCGGCCAGCTTCGCGCCGAGCGCGTAGTACTCCTCTTCGGTCTTACCGAGGCGCATCGGATGCGGCGGCGCCTCCATGCCAGGCTGGAGCGGCACCACCAGCTGCTCCTTGGTCCAGATCAGGCTCTCGCGACTGTCGTCGGCCAGCTCGTACTCGTTGGTCATAGTCAGCGCCCTGGTCGGGCACGCCTCCACGCACAGCCCGCACAGGATGCAGCGCAGGTAGTTGATCTGGTACACGCGGCCGTAGCGCTCACCGGGCGAGTACCTATCTTCCTCGGTGTTGTCCGCGCCCTCGACGTAGATGGCGTCAGCCGGGCAGGCCCAGGCGCACAGCTCGCAGCCGATGCACTTCTCCAGTCCGTCGGGCCACCGGTTCAGCTGATGGCGGCCGTGGAACCTGGGCGCGGTCGGCAGCTTGACCTCGGGGTACTCGACGGTGTCGACCTTCTTGAACATCGTCTTGAAGGTGACGCCGAAGCCCTTGACCGAGTCGAGGAATTCAGGCACCGTTGGCCTCCTTTGCGGCGGCATCGTCGCGAGTGACTCCGGCCAGGATCGGCCCTGAGCCCTCGAGACCGACGCCGTGGTAGTGCGGCAGGTCCATCGGCGGAGTGGGGAACGCCGGCCCGGCCGGCGCCCGTCCCTCGGCCTGCGCCTGCTCTGCCTCCTCGGCCTTTTCCGCGGCCTGCCGCTCGGCCCGCTGGCCGGCCGACTCCCAGCGCAGCAGCATGATGGCAAGGATGGCGATGATCGCGCCGCCGATCACGTACACGGCGGGACTGCCGCCCAGACGGCGGTAGACCCTGGCGGTGGCCACGATGAGAGTCCAGACCAGCGCCGACGGGATCAGCACCTTCCAGCCGAGCTTCATCAGCTGGTCGTAGCGGATGCGCGGCAGCGAGCCGCGCAGCCAGAAGAAGAAGAACACGAACAGGCAGATCTTGATGAGGAACCACAGCACCGGCAGCCAGCCGGTGTTGGCGCCCGACCACACCGAGATCGGCCACGGCGCCCGCCAGCCGCCCAGGAACAGCGTGATGGCCAGCGCCGACACGGTGAGCACGCTGACGTACTCGGCCAGCTGCAGCATGGCGAACTTCAGCGACGAGTACTCGGTGTGGTACCCGCCCACCAGCTCGCCCTCGCCCTCAGGCAGGTCGAACGGCACCCGATTCGTCTCGCCCACCATCGTCACGATGTAGATAAGAAACGACGGGAGCAGCAGGATCGCGAACCAGGACGGCGCATGCAGGATGACGCCGAACGCCCGGAAGGACGCGCCGTTGGCCTGCGCCGCCACGATCTGCGAGGTGGACAGGGAGCCGGCGTACAGGAACACCGGCACAAACGACAGGCCCATCGCGATCTCGTAGCTGATCACCTGCGCCGACGAGCGCAGGCCGCCGAGCAGCGAGTACGGCGAGTTGGCGGACCAGCCGGCCAGCACGATGCCGTACACGCCGAGCGAGCTCATCGCGAGGATCAGCAGCACGGCGACCGGCAGGTCGGTGAGCTGGAGCGGGGTCCAGTGCCCTGCGATCGAGACCTCCGGGCCCCACGGGATGACGGAGAAGCTGATGAACGCGGGAATGACCGAGACCGCGGCCGCGATCACGAACAGCACCTTGTCGACCTGGCGGGAGATGATGTCTTCCTTCATCGCCAGCTTGATGCCGTCCATCAGCGTCTGCAGCAGGCCGAATTTCCCGGCCCGGTTCGGGCCAGGCCGCTGCTGCATCCGGCCGAGGACCCGGCGCTCGGCCCAGATCGTGATCAGCGTTCCGAGCAGCAGGAAGAGAAAGACGATCAGCACCTTGATGATGATGATCCACCAGGTGTCCTGGCCGAAGTCGGCCAGCGTGGGGCTGTTGGGGTTGCTGGGAGCCACAGCCAGGGCCTTCATTCTGCGCTCCTCACCGTGACCTCGCTGCCATGGCCGGCGGCAAGGACGCGCCGGACCTCGCTGCCCGCCGAGTTCGTCGGCAGCCAGACCACCCGGTCGGGCATGTCGGCAATCTCCACCGGGACCGTTAGCGTGCCGCGGCCGGTCGTCACCGTGACCTTCCCGCCGTCCGCGGTGCCGGCCTCGGCGGCGGTCGACGCGGACATCCGGGCGACGGCGGCGCGCGCCGTGCCCGCGAGGTTCGGCTCTCCGTCCTGCATCCGGCCGACGTCGAGGAGATTATGCCAGGTCGAGAGCAGCGCGCGGCCCGGTGCCGGCGTCCGTGTCGAGGTTGGCAACTGTGCTTCGGGCCGCCTGCCCGGCGGCGCTGCCGCCGAGTGGCTGAGCATGGTGAGCTCGCGCCTGGCTGCGGCGGCGTCGGGCAGCCCGAGATGCACGTCCATCTCGTCAGCCAGCGCCGCAAGCACATGCAGGTCGGCGCGGACCGACGGCACCGGCAGCGCCGCGGCGAAGCTTGCCGCCCGGCCCTCCCAGTTCACGAACGTGCCCGGCTTCTCCGCCACGGCGGCGACCGGGAAGATCACGTCCGCGCGGTCGGTCACCGCGCTGACCCGAAGTTCGAGGCTGACCACGAACCTGGCGGACTCCAGCGCGGCCAGCGCCGCCGCCGGGTCCGGCAGGTCGTCAGGGTCGACGCCGGCCACGAGCAGGGCCTCCAGGTCGCCGCTCGCGGCGGCGGCGAGGATCCCGCTGGTGTCGTAACCCGGCTCGCCTGGCAGCGACCCGACGCCCCATGCCCTGGCCACGTCGGCCAGAGCCGCGGGGTCGGCGACCTGCCGGCCACCGGGGAGCAGCGTCGGCAGCGCGCCAGCCTCGATCGCGCCGCGCTCTCCGGCGCGGCGCGGTATCCACGCCAGCCGCGCGCCAGTCTCAGCGGCCAGGGAGGCCGCCGCGGAAAGCGCGCCGGGCACCTCCGCTAGCCGCTCGCCCACCAGGATGACCGCCCCTGCCTGGCGGAGCGCCCGAGCAGCCGGCTCGTCGGCGGCGGACGCAAGGGCGGCAAGCGCAGCGGCCTCCGCGCCCGGCGCGGTGGGCAGCAGCACGCCCGACAGCTTGTCCAGGCCCAGGCTGGCCAGCGCGGCCATCGAGTACACCGTGGTCTTGCCGGCCCGCGTGGACTTGCGCAGCCGCAGGAACACGATGGGGCACTCGTCCTCGGGCTCGAACCCGGCCAGCAGCACGGCCGGCGCCCGCTCCAGGTCGGCGTAGGTGACGTCGGACTGCCCGGCGACGTGATCGGTGATGAACTGCAGTTCCTCGGCCGAGTGCGGCCTGGCCCGCATGTCGATGTCATTGCTGGCCAGCGCGAGCCTGGCGAACTTGGCGTAGGCGTAGGCGTCCTCAAGGGTCAGCCGCCCGCCGGTCAGCACCCCGGCCCTGCCCCGTGCCTCGAGCAGGCCGCGCGCCGCCACCCGGAACGCCTCCGGCCACGAGGCGGGCTGCAGCACGCCGGCGCTGTCGCGGACAAGCGGCGATACCAGCCGGTCCGGCTGGGTGGTGTAGGTGAACGCCCACCGGCCCTTGTCGCAGTTCCACTCCTCGTTGACCGCCGGGGCATTGCCTGCCATCCGCCTGGTGACGGCACCGCGGCGGTGATCGGTGCGCTGCTGGCAGCCCGCCGCGCAGTGCTCGCAGACGCTGGGCGTGGACACCAGGTCGAACGGCCTGGCCCGGAACCGGTAGGTGGCCCCGGTCAGGGCACCCACCGGGCAGATCTGCACGGTGTTGCCGGAGAAATAAGAGTCGAACGGGACGCCGTCTGCGACCGCCACCTGCTCCTGCGGGCCGCGGTCCACCAGCTCGATCAGCGGGTCGCCGGCGATCTGGTCGGCGAACCTGGTGCACCGGGAGCACTGGATGCAGCGCTCGCGGTCGAGCAGGACCTGCGCCGACAGCGCGATCGGCTTGGGGAAGGTGCGCTTGGCCCCGTAGAACCTGGTCTCGCCCTGGCCGACGGACATGGCCTGGTTCTGCAGCGGGCACTCGCCGCCCTTGTCGCACATGGGGCAGTCGAGCGGGTGGTTCACCAGCAGCAGTTCCATCATCCCGCGCTGCGCCTTTTCCGCCACCGGCGAGGTGAGCTGGGTGCGCACCACCATGCCCTCGGTCACCACCGTGGTGCAGGAGGCAGGCGGCTTGGGCTGGCCCTCGACCTGGACGAGGCACTGGCGGCACGCGCCGATCGGGTCAAGCAGCGGATGCTCGCAGAACCTGGGGATCTCGATGCCGAGCTGCTCGGCGGCCCTGATGATCAGCGTGCCCTTGGGCACTGTGATCTCGAAGCCGTCGATGGTGACGGTCACGCCGTCGGCGGGCTTCGCGGGCTCGCCGCCCGCCGCGCTCGTGGTCTGCACGGTCATCGCGCTGACTCCAGGGCAAAGAGGGTCGAGGCGGCGGGATCGAACGGGCAGCCGCCCAGCCGCAGGTGCTCGAGGTACTCGTCCCTGAAGTACTTGATGGACGAGGCGACCGATGGCTGGATCGAGTCACCGAGCGCGCAGAACGCGCGGCCGGTGATGTTGTCGCAGATGTCCAGCAGCTTGTCCAGGTCGGACTCGCTGCCCTTGCCATGCTCCAGGTCGCGCAGCAGCTGGACGACCCAGTAGCTGCCCTCGCGGCACGGGGTGCACTTGCCGCATGACTCGTGCTGGTAGAACTCGATCCAGCGGAGCACGACCCTGACCACGCAGGTGGTCTCGTCGAACATCTGGATGGACCTGGTCCCCAGCTGGGACCCTGCCGCGAGCACGGACTCGAAGTCGAGCGGGACGTCCAGGTGCTGCTCGGTGAACAGCGGGGTGGACGAGCCGCCAGGCGTCCAGAACTTGAGCCTGTTGCCGGCCCGGATCCCGCCGGCCAGCTCGAGCAGCTCGCGCAGCGTGGTGCCGAGGGGCGCCTCGTACTGGCCGGGCGTGGTGACGTGACCGGACAGCGAGAAAAGGCCGAAGCCCTTGGACTTCTCGGTGCCGTAGGAGGCGAAGTCCGCAGCGCCGTACTTCAGGATGTACGGGACGGACGCGATCGTCTCGACGTTGTTGACCACGGTCGGGCACGCGTACAGGCCCGCGATGGCAGGGAACGGCGGCTTGAGCCGGGGCTGCCCGCGGAAGCCCTCAAGCGAGTCGAGGAGCGCGGTCTCCTCACCGCAGATGTACGCCCCGGCCCCCGAGTGCACCACTACGTCGAGGTCGAAGCCGGAGCCGAGGATGTTGTCGCCGATATATCCGGCCTCGCGCGCCTGCGCCACCGCGTACTGCAGCCGCCTGGTCACGTGCAGCGCCTCGCCGCGCACGTAGATGAAGGCCCGGTCTGCGCGGATGGCGTAGCAGGCGATGACGGCGCCCTCGACCAGCGCGTGCGGGTTGTTGAGCATGGTCGGCATGTCCTTGCACGCGCCCGGCTCGGACTCGTCGGCGTTGACCACGAGGTAGTGCGGCTTGCCGTCGCCTTGCGGGATGAAGCCCCACTTGACGCCGGTCGGGAACATGGCCCCGCCGCGACCGCGCAGGACCGAGTCCTTCAGCGTCTGGATTACCTGGTCCGGGGGCATGGCAAGGGCCTTGGGCAGTGCCTGGTAGCCGCCGTCCCGGCGGTATCCGTCGAGCGTGAAGGAGTCGGGCTCGTCCCAGTGCGCGCTCAGTTCGGGGATCAGGATGGTCGTCACCGCGCTCCTCCAGCACCGCTCTTTGCAGCACCGCTGTCCGGTTGGTCGCCGTCGGGGCGCCAGCCCTGCTCCTTCGCGATCCGCAGGCCGGCCAGGGTCGGCGGACCGGCGGTGTTGCCCTCGGCCGCCTGACCGTCAGGGAAGCCCGCGAGGATCCGGGATGCCTGCTTCCACGTGCACAGGTGCGGCGCGCCCCTGGTGGGCCGGACCTCGGCGCCGGACCGCAGCCCGTCGACCACGTCCCGCGCGGACTGCGGTGTCCTGTTGTCGAAGAACTCCCAGTTGACCATCATTACCGGGGCGTAGTCACAGGCGGCGTTGCACTCCACGTGCTCGACGCTGACCTTGCCATCCGGCGTCGGCTCGTCAATCTCGACGCCCAGGTGCTCCTTCAGGTCGGCCAGGATGACGTCGCCGCCCATCACCGCGCACAGCGACGTGGTGCAGACGCCGACGTGGTACTCGCCGACCGGCTTGCGCTTGTACATGGTGTAGAAGGACACCACGCCAGTGACATCCGCCTCGGTGAGCCCGAGCAGATCGGCGCAGTAGTCGATGCCGTCCTGCGAGACGTAGCCCTCTTCCGACTGCACCAGGTGCAGCAGCGGCAGCAGCGCCGAGCGCGGCCTGGGGTACCTGCCGATGATCTCGGCAGCCAGCGGCGCAAGCCGGGCGCGTGCTTCCTCGCTCAGCGCCATTACCTGTCCACGCCTCCCATCACGGGATCGATGCTCGCGACCGATGCGATGACGTCGGCGACTAGGCCGCCCTCGGACATCACCGACACGGACTGCAGGTTGGTGAAGGACGGATCACGGAAGTGCACCCGGTAGGGCCGGGTCCCGCCGTCACTCACGGCATGGCATCCCAGCTCGCCGCGGGGTGACTCGACCGCCGTGTACACCTGCCCGGCGGGCACCCTGAATCCCTCCGTGACCAGCTTGAAGTGGTGGATCAGGGCCTCCATCGACTGGCTCATGATGTGCGCGATGTGGTCGGGCGAGTTGCCCAGGCCGTCGGGGCCGAGCGCGAGCCGCGCCGGCCAGCCGATCTTCTTGTCGGCGATCATGACCGGGCCGCTGCCGGTACTGGCACCTGCCGTGAGCCGGTCCAGGCACTGGCCGATGATTCGCAGCGACTGATCCATCTCATCCATCCGGACCAGGTAACGGCCGTAGACATCGGCGGTCGGCTGGGTGGCCACGTCGAAGTCGTAGGTCTCGTAGCCGCAGTAAGGCTGGCTCTTGCGCAAGTCCCAGGGCAGCCCGGCGGCGCGCAGGATCGGACCGGTCACGCCGAGCGCCATGCAGGCGGTGACATCGAGGTAACCGACGTTCTTGGTCCTGGCCAGGTAGACCGGCGCCTTGTCCAGGAGCGCCCGGATGTCTCCGAGCTGCCTGGGCATGATCCGCACGTACTCACGCAGCCGCTCGATCGCGCCGGCCGGCAGGTCCTGCGACACCCCGCCGGGCCGGATGAACGCATGGTTCATCCGCAGGCCGGTGATGAGCTCGAACAGGTCGAGGGTCTTCTCCCGCTCGCGCATCCCGTAGATGAACACGGTGCTGGCCCCAAGCTCGAGACCGAAGGTGCCGATCGCGGTGAGGTGCGAGGCGATCCGGTTCATCTCCATCAGCAGCACCCGGATGACCGTGGCCCGCTCCGGGACCTCCGCCTCGATGCCGAGCAGCCGCTCCACCGCCAGGCAGTAGGCGGTCTCGTTGAAGATCGGCGACAGGTAGTCCATCCGGGTGCAGAACGTGACGCCCTGAGTCCAGGTACGGAACTCGATGTTCTTCTCGATGCCGGTGTGCAGGTAGCCGATCACCGGCCTGAGCTCGGTGACGGTCTCGCCGTCGAGGGTCAGGATGAGCCGGAGCACGCCGTGCGTGGAGGGGTGCTGCGGGCCCATGTTGATGACCATGCGCTCGTCACTAGCCTGGAAGTCCGGCGACGCTGCCGCTGCGACCACATCGTCCCAGTCCTCGCCAGAGACGTAGTAGACGCGGTCTTCCTGAGGATCTGCCGGCGCCGTCATTCGTAGGCCCTCCGCTCGTCGGGCGGCGGCACCGTCGCGCCGCGGTACTCGACCGGGATGCCGCCGAGCGGGTAGTCCTTCCGCTGCGGGTGCCCACGCCAGTCGTCAGGCATCTCGATCCTGGTCAGCGCCGGATGACCGTCGAAGACGATGCCAAAGAAGTCCCAGGTCTCCCGCTCGTGCCAGTCGCAGGTCGGGTAGATGTCCACCAGCGACGGGACGTGCGGGTCGGCATCGGGCGCGCTGACTTCCAGCCGCAGCCGCCGGTTATGCGTAATGGACAGCAGGTGGTATACGGCGTGCAGCTCGGCGCCCGGCTCGCCGGGGTAGTGCACGCCGGATACGCCCAGGCACATCTCGAACGACAGGGACGGGGTGTCGCGCAGCGTCGAGGCCACCGCGGGCAGGTGCTCCCGCCGCACGTACATGGTCAGGTCTCCGTTGGTCACGGTGACAAGCGGGATGGCATCGTCGTAGCTGGTCCCGCCCATCGCGGTGGCCAGCGAGTCGGCCAACTCGTCGAAGTAGGACCCGTACGGCCGCGGGCTGGGCAGCACCGGCGCCCGGCGGACCTGAAGGCCGCCGTATCCCGACGTGTCGCCGGTGGTTTCCACGCCGAACATGCCGGTGCGCTGCACCCGCTCGGCCAGCCGCTCCTGCCCGGCGATGGCCGCCGGGTCCGGTGCGGCCTGCTGCTGCTCGTTCTCGCCTGCCGGACCGCTCATCCCTGCTGCTCCCGGCCCCCGAGTGACGACGGGTAGGGCAGGTCGGCGGGCTGGCCCAGCTCATACTGCCTGGCCAGGCTCGGCTCGAGGGGCAGCCGCCGCAGCCTCGCCTGCTCCAGCTCGGTCACCTGGTTCTCACGGTTTACGCCCAGCTTCATGTTCTGGATCTTGTCGTGCAGCTTGACGATCGCATCGAGCAGCATCTCCGGCCGCGGCGGGCAGCCTGGCAGGTAGATGTCGACCGGGACCACGTGGTCGACGCCCTGCACGATCGCATAGTTGTTGAACATCCCGCCGCTGGACGCGCAGACGCCCATGGAGATGACCCACTTGGGGTCTGACATCTGGTCGTAAATCTGCCGCAGCACCGGCGCCATCTTCTGGCTGACCCGGCCTGCCACGATCATGAGGTCGGCCTGCCGCGGGGTGTTCGACGCCCGCTCCATGCCGAACCTGGCCAGGTCGTGCCGCGGGCCGCCGGTGGACATCAGCTCGATGGCGCAGCAGGCCAGCCCGAAGGTCGCCGGCCACACCGAGCTCTTCCTGGCGTACCCGATGACCTTCTCCACCGTCGTCAGCAAGACGCCGGCGGGCAGCTTCTCCTCAATTCCCATCGCTAATCCCACTCCATGCCGCCGCGGCGCCACACGTAGACGTAGGCGATGAGCACCGTGACGATGAACGTGACCATTTCCACCAGCCCGAAGACGCCGAGCTTGTCGAAGTACACCGCCCACGGGTACAGGAAGATGATCTCCACGTCGAAGACGATGAACAGCATCGCCGTCAGGTAGTACTTGACCGGGAAGCGGATGCCCTGGGGCTGCCTGGTCGGCTCGATGCCGCACTCGTAGGACTCCAGCTTGGCCCGGTTCCATCGCTTGGGTCCTGCCAGGCTGCCGGCGACGAGCGAGAAGACGGCGAAGAGCGCCGCCAGTATCGCGAGGGCCAGGATCGGCACGTAGTAGCCCAGGTAACTCATCGCGGGTTCACCCCCTTGTCTGGCTCACGGGGCATCGCTGCCCGGTAAGGCGTCATCGGTGCGGCCAGCGGGTGGCCCGTGGGCGTTAGTGGATGCACGACCACCCCTATGCCGCGGGCGTCATCTTAGACACCGCGTTGATCAGCCGGTCGACGGCATCGCCGCCGCGGGTCTCGGTGAGGTTGCCAAGCAGTTTCATCGTGAAGCGCATCACCGCGGGCCGCTTCACGCCGTGCCTGGTGGCGAACTTCATGAAGCCTGGCCGGCCGATCAGGTCGACGAACACCCGGCCCAGCGTGTAGTAGCCGCCATAGGCCTCCTTGAGCTGGCGCGGGTAGGTCTGCAGCACCTGCTCCCGCCCGGATGCCGTCGGCCTGGCCAGCGACTGCGCGATGACGCGCGCGGCCAGCTCGCCGGACTCTAGCGCGTACCCGATGCCCTCGCCGTTGAACGGGTTCACCATCCCGCCCGCGTCACCGACCAGCAGCAGGCCCCTGGTGTAGTGCGGAGTGCGGTTGAAGCCCATCGGCAGCGCCGCGCCGCGTACCGGCTGGGTCCTGTTCGCCTCGGTGAATCCCCACTCCGGCGGCATGGCGGCCAGCCACTTGCGCAGCATGGCCCGGTAGTCGATCTCGCCGAACCCGGCGGAGGTGTTCAGCAGCCCGAGGCCGACGTTGCTGGTGCCGTCACCCATGCCGAAGATCCACCCGTAGCCGGGCAGCAGCGAGCTGCCGTCCCACAGGTCGAGCCAGGCCTCCAGGTACTCGTCGTCGTGCCTGGGCGAGGCGTAGTAGGTCCGCACGGCCACGCCGAGCGGCCTGTCCTCCCGCTTGTGCAGGCCCATGGCCACTGATAGACGGGACGAGTTGCCGTCGGCCGCCACCACGAGCGGCGCCCTGAACTGCTCGCCCTGCTTCGTGGTCACGCCGACGATCCGGCCGGTGCGGTCATCGAGCACCGGCCCGTCGACGGCCGTGCCCTCGACTAGCCTGGCGCCGGCCTTCTCCGCGTGCCTGGCCAGCAGCTCATCGAAGTCCGTCCGCGCCCTGATCAGGCCGTAGCCGGGATAGCTGGACAGGTCAGGCCAGTCCAGTTCGATCCTTCCGCCGCCGCCGATGATCCGCAGGCCGCGATGCCGCCGCCAGCCGCTGGCGGGCTCATTGAACGGCACCCCCATGGTGGTGAGCGCCTTCACAGCGCGCGGCGTCAGCCCGTCCCCGCACACCTTCTCCCTGGGAAAGTGCGTCTTCTCCAGGACCAGCACGTCCAGGCCGGCCGTAGCCAGGTGGTAGCCGACCGACGAGCCTGCGGGCCCGGCGCCGACGACGATGACGTCAGCGGAGTCGGCCGCCTTCCGCGCAGGCCGGCCGGGCGCGCGCCGAGCCGTCTGCGCGCGCCGCGCAGCGGCACGCGATGACTTCGCGCGCGCGCGCTCACCAGAACTCGTGCCGTGCTTGGGGGCCAAGTCTGGGGTGCCGGCGGGGGGAACTTGCTCGGTCACTGACCCGTCCTGACTGTCTTGTGAAGGTCTTCACAAGTGCTTTTGAGTGGCAGTCTAGTCCCGCCGCGCGCAGTTAGTTCAGTCGCCCCGGCCTGCGGGACGCTGCGTTGCGCGTGCGCGAAAGAGAAGTCAGGCTGGCTTGCGCGCCTGGTGCACGGCCACGACCCCGAAGCTCAGGTTCTGCCAGGTCACGGCCGACCACCCGGCCGCGACGATGCGTGCCGCGAGCTCGCGCTGGCCCGGCCAGTCGCGGATCGACTCGGCGAGGTAGTCGTAGGCCTCGGCGTTGCCGGACAGCCGCCTGGCGACCTGCGGCAGCACCCTGGTCAGGTACTGCTCGTAGAGCCCGTTCAGCGGCCTGACCGGAAGGTGGCTGAACTCACAGACCACCAGCCTTCCGCCGGGCCTGGTCACCCGGAGCAGCTCGCGCAGAGCCTGCCCGGTGTCCGCCACATTCCGCAGCCCGAAGGAGATGGTCACGCCGCGGAACGAGCCGTCGGCGAACGGCAGGTCCAGCGCGTCGCCCGCGACGAAACGCAGCAGTGGCGCCGGCCTCCTGGCTCCCACCTGCAGCATGCCGAGGGAGAAGTCGCAGGCCACGCAGCGCGCCCCGGCGGCGGTGAAAGCGCGTGAGGAGGTGCCGGTGCCGGCCGCCAGGTCGAGCACCACGTCCCCGGCTGTCGCGCCCACCGCCCTGGCCACGACCTTCCGCCAGCGCCGGTCCATGCCCAGGGACAGCGCGTCGTTCAGCAGGTCGTAGCGGTCGGCGACCTTGTCGAACATGGCCGAGACCTCGGCCGGCTTGCGGTCCAGCTGGGCGCGGGTCATGGCCCAAGCCTGGCATACGGCTCGCAGGCCGCTGGAGTAGCCTGGCGCCTGCGCGGCAGCGCCGGCTAAGAGGTGGGAGGGGGCGGCAGTGGAGGCTCTGGCCATCGAGGGCGCCTGGGTCTATACCCCGCGCATCCACCACGACAGCCGGGGCCTGTTCAATGAGGCGTACCGCATCGGGGAGTTCACGGCAGACCTCGGCTACCCGCTGGACCTGCAGCAGGTCAATACGTCGGTATCCCGGCAGGGCGTGATCCGCGGCATCCACTACACGCAGGTGCCTCCCGGCCAGGCCAAGTACGTCTTCTGCCCGAGCGGCGCGCTGCTCGACGTCATCGTCGACGTGCGGGTCGGGTCGCCGACCTTCGGCCGCTGGGATTCGGTGCGGATCGACGAGGACAGCCGGCGCGCGGTGTTCCTCGAGCACGGCCTCGGGCACGCCTTCATGGCGCTGTCCCCGGCGGCCACCGCCGTCTACCTATGCACCAGCTCCTACCTGCCCGACGCCGACCGCGACGTCGACCCCCTCGACCCGGACATCGCGATCACCTGGCCGCGCGACCTTGAGCACATCATGTCGGCCAAGGACGCGGCGGCCCCGTCGCTGGCCCAGCAGCGCGACGCGGGCCTGCTGCCCTCCTATGCCGACTGCCTGCGCGCCGCCGAGAAGATGCGAGCCGCCGCCAGGTATTAGGCGGTTGGATGGCCGACGGGCTCCCGGCCTGCTGCCGACGCGATAGACGGGAACGCCTGGCGCAGCGAGCACTCCCAGTCCGGCAGCGGAGCTAGCCCGGCGCTGGCCCACTTGGCGTGCGACAGGACGCTGTAGGCCGGGCGCGGGGCCGGCCTGCCAAGTTCGCTGGTCGAGGTCGGCAGTACCCGGCAGGGGTCGGCATCAAGCAGCGCGAACACCGCCCGTGCCAGCCCCATCCAGGTCGTCCACCCGGTGCTGCTGACGTGGTACACGCCAGGCCTGGCAGCTGCCTGCACGAGCTGCATGATCTGCCTGGCCACGTCGCAGGTCCAGGTCGGCTGCCCCTGCTGGTCGTTCACCACATCGATGGTGTCCCTGCTGGCCTCGAGCCTGATCATCGTGCGGACGAAGTTCGGCCCGTGCGCCCCGTAGAGCCAGGCGGTCCTGACCACGTAGCTGGCGTCGGGAAGCAGTTCGCGGGCGGCCCGCTCGCCCGCCAGCTTGGTGCGGCCGTAGGCGCTGCGCGGCGCGGCCGGGTAGTCCTCGGGGTACGGCTGGGTGCCCGTGCCGCCGAACACGTAGTCCGTGGACATCTGCACCAGCTGCGCCCCGGCCTTCGCGCAGGCGGCGGCCAGGTGCGCGGCGCCCTGGCCGTTCACCGCCATGGCCTCTGCCTCATGCGACTCGGCGTCGTCGACCGCGGTCCAGGCCGCGCAGTTTGCCACCACGTCCGGCCTGACCTCGCGCACCGCGGCCGCGACCGCGGCCTCGTCGGTGACGTCGAGCTCGGCGCGGGCCAGCGCGATCACGTCAGCGTCGCTGGCGCGGAGCAGTGCCGTCAGGTCCTGGCCGAGCATCCCGCCCGCGCCCGTGACAAGCCAGCGGGTCATGCCTGCTGCCGCTGCTGCGCCGGACCTGGCTCAACCTGCTTCAGCGGCTCCCACCATGCCCGGTTCTGCTCGTACCAGCGCACCGTGGCCTCCAGCCCGTCGCCGAATGAGATCCGCGGCGCGTAGCCGAGAGCCCGCAGCGCCGAGTCGTCCAGGGAGTAGCGGCGGTCATGACCCTTGCGGTCCTCGACGTACTCGACCGACTCCCAGCCGGCGTTGCAGGCGTCGAGCAGCCGGCTGGTCAGCTCCTTGTTCTCCAGCTCGACGTCACCGCCGATGTGGTAGACCTGCCCGGCCAGGCCGCGCTCGGCCGCGAGCTGGACGGCGCGGCAGTGGTCGTCCACGTGCACCCACTCCCGGACGTTGCCGCCGTCGCCGTACAGCGGCACGCGCAGCCCGTCGAGCAGGTTGGTGATGAACAGCGGGATGACCTTCTCCGGGTACTGATAGGGACCGTAGTTGTTGCAGCACCGCGTGAGGACGACGTCCAGGCGGTGCGTCCGGTGGTAGGCAAGCGCGATCATGTCGCCGCCGGCCTTGGCCGCCGAGTAAGGCGAGCGCGGGTCGACCGGTGAGCTCTCGGTCCACGAGCCGGTGGCGATGGACCCGTATACCTCGTCGGTTGACACCTGGACGACCCGGCGCACGTTCGCGTCCAGGCACGCCTGCATGAGGGCCTGCGTGCCGGCCACGTTCGTGGCCACGAACGGTGCCGCCCCGCTGATCGAGCGGTCCACGTGGGTCTCGGCGGCGAAGTTCAGTACCACGTCGTGGCCTGGCACCAGGGCGGCGAGCAGCCCGGCGTCGCAGATGTCGCCGTGCACGAAGGTGTACCGGGGGCTGCCGGATACTGGGTCAAGGTTGGCCAGGTTGCCCGAGTAGGTGAGCTTGTCCAGCACGGTCACCTCGGCCCCGGCGAAGGCGGGGTAGCCGTCTGCCACCAGGGTCCGGACATAATGCGAGCCGATGAACCCGGCGCCGCCCGTTACCAATATCCTCATGCCGAAAGCACCCGGAACCGCCCTATCTCCCTCATCAGCCTGGCCGTCTCATGAGCTGATCTGAACCCTACTGTGATCACCGAGCACGAAGCGATGCGCCTTCGGCACTCGCGGGGCCGGGGTGATCTGGACGCCGCGGCCGATGAGCGAGGCCTCGATCCTGCGTACCCCGCAGATCGACACGCCGGCCAGCACGATGGAGTACTCAATCTCGCTGTCCTCGATCTGGCAGCCCGGCCCGACCGAGGTGAACGGGCCGATATACGAGTCGGCCACCTGGCTGCCGGCGCCGATGACCGCCGGGCCGACGATGCGCGATCGCTGGACCCCGGCGCCCTTCTCGATCACCACCCGGCCGATCAGCTGGCTGGCGGCGTCGACCTCGCCATGCTGTGCGGGCTCGGTGGCCTCTAGCACCATCCGGTTCACCTCGAGCATGTCGGTGACGTTTCCGGTGTCCTTCCAGTACCCGGTGATCAGGCTCGAGTCGACCCGCTGGCCGGAGTCGATCAGCCCCTGGATCGCCTCGGTGATCTCGAGCTCGCCCCGCCACGACGGCTTGAGCGCGGCCACCACGTCGTGCACCGCGGCGGTGAACATGTAGACGCCGACCAGGGCCAGGTCGCTCTTCGGCTCGGCTGGCTTCTCCTCCAGGGCGATGACGCGGCCGGCCGAGTCCAGCTCCGCTACGCCGAACTCCCTCGCGTTCGCCACCCTGGTCAGCATGATCTGCGCCGCCGGGCGGCTCGCGCGGAACGCGTCCACCAGCTCGGCGATGCCGCCGACGATGAAGTTGTCACCGAGATACATGATGAAGTCGTCGTCGCCGAGGAACTCCCTGGCCACCAGGACGGCGTGGGCCAGCCCGAGCGGGGCGTGCTGCGGGATATAGCTGGCCTTGATGCCGAACTCAGAGCCATCGCCGACCGCCGCCCTGATCTCGGCGGCGGTGTCACCGACCACCAGCCCCACGTCGGTCACGCCGACATCCGCGATCGCCTCGAGCCCGTAGAACAGGACCGGCTTGTTGGCCACCGGCACGAGCTGCTTGGCCGAGGTGTAGGTGATCGGCCGCAGCCTGGTGCCGGCGCCGCCGGCAAGGACCAGCGCCTTCATTGCTCCAGCCTATGTATTGCCGCGCTGCGGTTAATAGGCGCCGGTCCCGCTGCCGATCGCTGACCAGGTCTTCCACAGGATCTGCAGGTCGAGCATGAAGGTCCAGTTCTCCACGTACCGCAGGTCGAGCCTGACCGCTTCCTCCCACGGCAGGTCGGAGCGGCCGTTGACCTGCCAGAGGCCGGTGATGCCCGGCTTGACGGCCAGCCTGCGCCGGACGTGGTGGTGGTACTGGTCGGCCTCCTCGGGCAGCGCGGGCCGCGGGCCGACCAGCGACATGTCGCCAAGCAGGACGTTGAACAGCTGCGGCAGCTCGTCCAGTGACCAGCGGCGCATGAAGGACCCTATCGGCGTGATCCGCGGGTCCTCGCGGATCTTGAACAGCACGCCCCCGGTCTCGTTGTGCCCTGTCAGCTCCGCCTTGCGCGCCTCGGCGTCGGCCACCATGGTCCGGAACTTGTAGATGCGGAACGGGGTGTTGTCCACGCCGACCCGGACCTGGGAGAACAGCACGGGCCCACGGTCGCTGAGCTTGATCAGGACGGCGACCACAGCCATCAGCGGGCTCAGCAACAGCAGGGCCACGACCGCGAACGTCCGGTCGAAGGCCGCCTTGAGCAGCCGCGGGATGCCGGTGAACTCGGGATGCTCCATGTACACAAGCGGCAGCCCTGCAGCGGACCTGATCGACATCCGCGGGCCGGCGATGTCCAGGACCGCGGGCGCAACGCACAGGCTCGTCCCGGTCTTCTCCAGATCCCATGCCAGCTCGCGCAGGCGCGTGCCGCTCATCTCCGGACACGACAGCACCGCGACGGTGTCGGCCCCGAACTCCTGCGCCATCTGCGGGACCGCCTCCAGCCCGTACACGGCCGGTATCCCGCCGACTTCGCTGCTGGCGTCCGTCCCGAACCAGACGCCAGACCCGGCCAGGCAGGCGCCGACGACCGCCAGCCCGTGGTAGCTCTCCCGCTGCAGCTGACTGGCCATGTCGGCCACCACGTCCGGGTACCCGACGGCGAGCACCTTCTGCATATAGGCGCCGCGCCCGCGCAGCCGGTGCAGCCGCCTGCGCAGCACGTACCTGGAGACGAGGTCGAGGACCGTAACCGTGGGGAACGCGACCAGGACGTAGCCGCGCGCGAGGTCGGCCTTCACCAGATAGGAGATGATCGCGATGCCCGCGGTCAGCATGAGGCCGGCGTTCAGCACCCGCCGGAACTCATCGGACCCGACGCCGATGAACCTGGCATCGTAGCCGTCGAGGACGGCGACCGCGACGATCCAGGCGACCGGCAGCAAGCAGCTCGCAATGAGGTACGACCTGGCGGAGCTTAGGTCCGTCAGGCGTACGCAATATGCCAGCAAACCTGCTAGAAGAGCACAAATGCCATCCAGGGCCATTGCCTTGCGCTGATAACTGACTGTCCATTCCGCGCGACTCTGCGCGAGCAACCGTGCCGGTATGGCACCCGGTGCCCACCCTTCGGAGACAACCGAGTTACTAGCCAACCCACAGCTCCCCTCCAAGCAGGCCAGGCGTTCGGTGTTCCCCAACCCCCAGTGCCGGCCGGCCTCCTGCTGCTGCTGCTGCCCGCTAAGTGCTGATGCGACATACAAAAGACGCACAGCCAAATCGGCAGGTTGACCTGTATTACCGAGCTCTTTCTGACGAGTTTCTGAAGACACCGCGAGCCAGCCCAAGGGTTAGCGGAGGGTGACTCTTAACCTCAAGATCCATTACTCTCCGCTTATGGCAGCGTCCTATGACAGAGGCAGCCGAGGATTGGCGAAGGCGGTTAACCTGGCGTAACACAGATTTCGGGTCGTCGCCATGATTGGCCGAAGCCGGGCGAGGCTCGGCTGACCTGCAGGCTCATGCCCCGCGGCAGATCCGGAACGGCCGGCCTTTGTTTGCGGCTCTATGTCTACTAATTCGGCCGGGTTAGGAGAGCAATTCTGGCCGCTGCCAGGGCTCGCCGTGCAGGTGCTCGCCGAGGAAGGCTAGGACCGTCTCATACCAGACGCGTGCGTCACCTGGCTTGAGGATCCAGTGGTTCTCGTCAGGGAAATACAGGAACTTGACTGGCTTCGACCGGCTGGTGAGGTCCCACCACATGCGCAGTGCCTCGCCGACCGGCACCCGGTAGTCCTTGTCTCCGTGGATGATCAGGATCGGCGTGCTGATGGCGTCCACGTGCAGATGCGGCGAGTAGGCCAGGTACCGCTCCGGCCGGGTGGCGAAGTCGCCGAAGATCCGGCGCCAGAACGCGGGACCGTCGGTAGTGCCGAACATCTGGTCCAGTGCCCAGAGGCCTGCATGGCTGACGATCGCCTGGAACCGGTCGGTGTGGCCTGCGATCCAGTTCGCCATGTAGCCGCCGTAGGATCCGCCCATCATGGCGGTCCTGGCCGCGTCGATGTCGGGCCTGCTGACGACCGCGTCGGTGATGGCCATGACGTCGGTGAAGGGCGCCCCGCCCCACTCGCTGTGGCCGCGGCGGATCATCTGCTGGCCGTACCCGGTGGACAGGGCCGGGTCGGGAAGCAGCACGGCGTACCCGCGGGCAGCGAGCAGCCACGGGTTCCATCGCCACGACCACGCGTTCCAGCTGGACACTGGACCGCCATGCACCCAGAGCACCAGCGGCGCGGGCTGATCCGCGGCGGCGCCAGCGGGCAGCACGAGCCAGCCCCGGATCGCCGTTCCGTCGGCGGCCGTCGTCCGCACTTCTTCCAGCCGCCCTGGCACCTCGAAGCTGGCGCCGGGGCTGGCCAGCCGCACCGGGTCCGCCGGCCCGGCGCCAAGGTCAATCCGGACTGGCGCGGGTGCCTCGTCAACGGCCGAGCGCAGCGCGTAGAGAAACGCGCCATCCGGTGACGGGCTGAGGAACTCATAGGCGCCGTGGTCGGCCGTGAGCCTGGTGACCTCCCCGGAAGCCACGTCCACCCGGAACGCTGGCCTGCGCCCGTGATCATCGGCGCTGAAGTACACCGACCGAGAGTCCGGTGCCCACACCGGGCCGCCAGGGTGGCGGTCGAAACCGGGCAGCAGGTCCCGCGGCTCACCGCCGGCCAGTGGCACGACGACCAGGGTCGCGTCCCCCGGTTCGTCATAGGTCTCGTGCGTGCCTCGCACCGCGACGACCAGCTCGCCGTCGGGGGACACCTGCGGGTCACCGAAGCTCACGCTCGGGCCGGCCAGCAGCGTGCGGCGCTCTCCGCTTCCGACATCGATAACGGCTATCTCGCTGCGCTCCTCGCCTGCGGGCAGCGGGATGACCCACCCGGTCACCACGGCGGAGCCGTCAGGCGTCAGCGCAAAGCTCATCTCGTCGAGGGCCCGGCCAGGTTCCGGGGTCAGGTCCCTGGGCTCGGCCAGCGCCTCCGCGCCGTCCTGCGGCTGGCCGCTCTCTGGCGGCACCTCGACCGCCAGCAGCCGGAGCTCTTCCGGGCCCAGGTCATGGTCCCAGTGCCGCAGCCTGCCGGTCTCATGCAGGATGGCCGCCACGCCTGCATCGGCGCGGGCCTTGCGCAGTGCCGCGTCGGCTTCGGCGTCCTTGGTGCCTGGCAACACTGGCGCGGAGCACGCGATCACCGTCGCCTGGCGCGCAGTAGCCAGGCCGGCGATGCCGCCGCCAGGCGCCGCGATCCGCCGTGCCTCGCCGCCGGCGGCAGGCAGTACCCAGAGCGCGGGCTTGGCATCCCCAGACGCGGCCGCCTTGTCGGTGCCGCGATCCGCCGTGCCGTCGGGTCGTTTCGAAGCAAACGCGATGGAGCCATCGGGAAGGAATTCCGGGGAACCCTCGCCTTCAGCGCTCCTGGTAAGCCGCACCGGAGCGGCGCCCTCGCCGGTTCCCAGCCGCCAGATGCTGGTCAGATAGCGGGCGGGCGTGCCACCCGGAGCCTGGACAGCAAGCGCGAGCCAGCCCCCGTCCGGCGAGAGCCGCAGCGCGGTCACCCTTGGCGCGGCCGCGAACTCGCCGAGATCGCTGAATCCCGTCACCCGATCAGCCCTGGCCCGGCCAGCTCAGGTTGCGGTTGCTCGGCCTGCAGCAGCACGGCCTGCGCTGGCACCGCGGCGGCAGGCACAGAAAGGACCGACTCTAGGTGATCGAGCTCCGCGTGCTGCCTGATGCGGGCCAGCATCCTGGCGTGGTCGCAGCTGAGGCTGTCTGCATATGGCTGCGTCAGCGCGGCCGCGCGGCGGAGCGTTGACACCGGCACCTCGGCGAGCGTCGCCTCGAACAGATGCCAGGACAGCTCGTCCAGCCGGGCCCTGGCCTGCTTGGCGTCGTTCCGCTGGCAGGCCTCCTCGAGGCAGCCGAGCGCGTCCGCTGGCACCCGGCTGTGATCGAAGGCCATGGCGCAGGTGTCGATGCCGACTTCTGCGTCATTCCAGGAACTGCCCGCCTCGAATGCGCTGAGCAGCGGGCTCACGTCTCCCGAGCTGAGCGGGTCGTAAAGGGCAGGGAACGGAACAGTCTCGTAGCCGGGATCGTGGCCGCTGAGGTAGATGGGGCTGGTCGAGTCGGCTTCCTGGAGAATCGCGATTGCCAGGTCAAGCAGGCTGATCGGCCAGCCGAGGTCGTTGATGGCACTGATATGCAGGGCACCTGGCTTGGTGCGCAGGCCGCCCCAGAGCATGAGCCGTGCCGACTCGCGCGCCGACTGCGCGTAGAACATCGTGTCGGGGTCGTGGACGCGGACGACCCCGTCGGCGGCCCAGCTCTGCAGCCGGGTCGCGACGATCGAGTTGTCGACCACGTGGGTAAACCGGTTGGCCGACACCCGCATGCCCTGGCGCGCCGCGCCGGCCAGGACCCACTCGGCCGCGCGCTTGCCTGCGGTGTAGACCTCGCGGGAGTAAGGCCGCAGGGCCTTGCCGGTCGTCGCCGCCACGAGCTCGGTGACGCCGGCGTCGATACACGCTGCTACCACGTTCCGCATGCCGAGCACGTTGGACCGCAGAGTCAGCACGACCTCGCGCTCGGCCAGGCCAGGGTCACGCTGGGCTGCGAGGTGGAATACCAGGTCCGGGCGCACTCGCCGGAAGGCCGCGGCAAGGTCCTTCGGGCGGGAGATGTCCGCCTGCAGGTACTCCACGCCGGGCCGCGCAGGCCAGCTCACGGTCTGGCCGCGGCTGACCGATACCAGGCGGGCTGGCTCCAGTCGCGCGAGCTCCTCCATGAGCACGGAACCGATGCACCCGGTGCCGCCGGTGACCAGGATGGTCCTGCCCGACAGCCAGTCGCGCAACTCTGCCTCGGGTAGCGCGACCGTTCGGTCGCCGACTGCTCCGAAACGGCCTAGCTCGGCGCGAGCCTCGGGCCGGGCGGCCATCAGCTGCCTGGTAAGTGCGCTCAGCTCGCGTTGCTGTGAGGTCGTGAGTTCGCTGCAGTAAGGAGGGGCAACGGCTCGCATCGCCGAGACAAACTCCGCAACCGACTTCACAGACCACCCACCTGTCCTGCCGGGCATGCGCCCTGGCAGCTAGGAACCCCACCAGGCCACGCCTGGCCCTGTGAATCTTGTACCTCTGTCCCCCGCCTGTGCGAGCCATCCCGACAGAAACGGCTTCAGCCTCATTTCGGCTACCGACAGCGACCACACACTTACTAGCTGCTTCGGTGGCGCCGACCTGAAGACAGCCGGGGGCGTTCATAGGACGCGGATCAGTCGGTCTGGGTTGTCACCCTACGCCGAAGCTGATGATCAGATATCCGCTTTCAAGGCCGGATACAGGCTCTATCTGCATACGATCTGATCTAGTCGGCCTCGGAACACTGCTGCGGCTCCGTAGGATTAGCCGGTATTTGTGGGCTTAGGGGTTTTAGGAAGATCGAGGGCGAGGTGCCATGGCGGTCGTCGAGAAGCGGACGCCAGCGCGCGACCGCCCATCGACAGGTCCGCGGCACCGCAAGCCCGCCGCCAGGCCCGCGCCCGTCGGCCAGGCCGAGCGGACCCCAGAGGGGCCGGCCAGCGTCCGCGCCAGCGCCGCCGACCTGGCACGCTCGGTAGTCTTGCCGGTCCCGCCGTCCGACCAGGAGAAGTACTCCTATGTCCGGCGGCGCGCCTGGATCCTGACTGTCTGCATGGTCTTGGCGTTTCCGCCGCTGGTCTACAGCCAGATCAGAATGTTCGAGGACTCGCACTGGTTCCTGCTCTACGCGCCGTTCATGGCGTTCGGGACCCTGTGCTTCATGCTCTCGCTCGCCGTCGACGGCATGAGCAGGGGCTTCAATCTGACCGCGCACAGGCAGCTCATAGCCAACTGGCACCCGCTCTGGTATCCGGCCGTCGATGTCTTCATGCCGACCTGCGGCGAGCCCATCGAGATCCTCCGCAATTCGTGGACTCACGTCGATGCCCTCAGAACCGCCTACCGCGGGGCGCTGACGCCCTACGTTCTGGATGACGCGGCAAGGCCCGAGGTCAGGACCATGGCGCAGGAGTTCGGCTTCGCCTACGTCTCCCGCCCGAACCGCGGCTGGTACCTGAAGTCAGGCAATCTCAGGTATGGCTTCAAGATCGCCTCAGGCGAGTACATCCTGCTGCTGGACGCCGACTTCGCACCGCGGGCCGACCTGCTCGACGAGACGCTGCCATATATGGAGCGCTACCCGGACGCCGCCATCGTGCAGACCCCTCAGTTCTTCCATGTCGTGGACGAGCAGACCTGGGTCGAGCGTGGCGCCGGGTCTATCCAGGAGCTGTTCTACCGCTCGATTCAGACCGCGCGGGCCAACAAGGGCGGCGCGATCTGCGTCGGCAGTTGCGCGATCTACCGGCGCACGGCACTCGCGCAGAACGACGGCATGTCCCTGGCGCACCACTCGGAGGACCTGCACACCGGCTTTGACCTGTACCTGCGCGGCTGGCGGCTGGTCTACCTGCCGATCGCGATGTCGACAGGGAACTGCCCGGACAGCATCCTGGCGTTCGTCAATCAGCAGTACCGGTGGTGCTCAGGCACCATGAGCCTGCTCGGCAACTCGAAGTTCTGGCGGCGCAGGATTCCGCTGTACACCCGGCTGTGCTACCTGTCGGGCTGCGTGGGTTACATCTACACGGCGGTCTTCACCTTCGTGGGGCCGCTGCTGGCCATCGGCATCCTCGTCTTCGGGCCGAACTACCTGCTCTTGAAGAACCTGATCTTCATTGCGCCGGTCCTGTTCTACGCCGGGGTCATCTACCCGATGTGGCACCGCTCGCCGTACCGGCTCGAGGCCTGGTCGGTGCGGGTGCTTTCCGGCTGGGCGCACGCGTTCGCGTTCTGGGACCACATGCGCGGGCGGCTGCGGGACTGGCAGCCATCCGGCTCTGGCAAGAAGCGGCAGGACGGCCGGCGGCGGCTGTGGGTCGGCCTGATCGGCTGGAGCTTCGGCACCTCGGCCCTCTGGGCGGGCCTTGCCCTGTGGCGGATGATGACCATGGATGCCTACAACTTCCTCCTGATATTCGTCCTCGGCGTTTTCCAGGTCGTCGTCGTCGGCCGCATCCTCATCCAGCCAAGGGCCGCGGAGCGGCTATGACTGGCCGGTTTCCTGGCCGGCTGCTTGCTGCGGCCGCGCTCGGCCTGCTAGTTGCCGGGTGCGGCCTCAGCGCGCCGGGATCGAGCGGGGCAGCCGGCCCGTCACCCGGGCAGGCCCAGCCCCAGGTTTCCCCAGCGCCGAAGCCGTACGACATCCACCCGCTGCTTGATCCGGGGAACGGCCGGAAGTTCATCGGAATCCAGGCCAACGGCGAGCCCGACTCGCTGACGCCGCTGATCGACATCTCCGCCAGCATCGGCCGCAAGCCCAACCTGGCCGGCCAGTACGTGGCCTGGGGGACGCGATTCGACGCCACCGCAGCGGTCAACGCCTGGAACTACGGAGCCCTGTACTACATGGCGTGGGAACCGTACAGCCCCTCTGTGCAGCAGATCGCGGCTGGCGCCAGCGACGGGTACATCACCAGGTTCGCGAAGGCCGTCAGGGCGCTCGGCCTGCCGATCGCGATCAGCTTCGGTCACGAGATGAACGGCAACTGGTACCCGTGGGGGAGCGCGCAGACTCCGGCGGCCACCTTCGTCGCCGCCTGGCGTCGTATCCACGACCTGTTCGCTGCGGCCGGTGCAAGCAACGTGATCTGGGTGTGGAATCCGAACATCATCAACCCGATCCCGCAGGTGCAGCTCAAGCCATACTGGCCCGGCGCCGGCTACGTGGACTGGGTCGGGCTGACTGGCTACTTCGCGGTTACCGGGCCGCACACGTTCGACGGCGTCTTCGAACCCACGATGCGCGAGATCCGGCACTTCACCAGCAAGCCCTTCATCATCGCCGAGACGGCGGTCGAGACCGGGCCGGACGAGGGGCCAAGCACCATCAGCCTGGTCCAGGGCGTCGCCAGCCACAGCGACGTGATCGGCTTCGTCTGGTTCGACTACAACAAGGACGGCGTCGACTGGCGAATCGAGTCAAGGCCTCAGGTCCGGGCGGACCTCGCCGCCGCCATCGCGAAGCTACCCCTTACCAGCGTCGGTCAATGAGCGACCAGCGACACAAATCGACTGTTGCCCGCAGGCCCCGCTCAGCCCGCAAGCACTCGCTCGCCGATGACGTCCGGCCAGGCCAGTCCCCCGATGCCGAGACCATGCTGTTCGCGACGCCGAAGCTGGAGTCGGAGCAGGCCGCGGAGGCCAGCGCCGTCAGCCTGCTCGAGCCGGTAGCGGACCGGGCCGATCCGAAGGCGCCCGGGGCCGTCACCACGACCGCGCCGCTGCCCGCCATCCTGGCGCTCCCCGCGACCAGGGACGCTGCCCCGCGGCCGACAAGGCGGCGCACCTGGATCAGCCGGGTCGTGCTCGTTTGCGTGCTGATCATGCAGGCACTGCTGACGCTCCGGATGCACAACACGGCGTTCGAAGACGAGGCCCTTTACCTCTACGTCGGGCACCTGGAGATCGCCCACTGGCTGCACGGCTCGGCGCTCCAGGGCAACTACGCCTCCTACTTCTCCGGCGCGCCGGTGCTCTACCCGCCGCTCGGCGCGGCAGCCGACAGCATCGGCGGGCTGGCGGCGGCCAGGGCGGTCAGCCTGGCGGAGATGCTTGGCACCACCGCGCTGCTCTACTCGCTGACGCGCCGGCTCTTCAACGAGCGCGTCGGCCTGTGCGCGGCCGTCATCTTCTCCGTCACCGAGCCGACCCTCTTCCTCGGCAACCTGGCCACCTACGACGCCTCGGCCCTGCTCTTGCTGGCCCTGGCGACCTGGATCGTGGTCCGGACTGCGACGTTCAGGTGGCCGGTGTACCTGCTGGCCGCAATGCCTGCCTCGCTGGCGGTCGCCACCAAGTACGCCTCGCTGCTGTTCGTGCCCAGCATCGTCGTGATCGCCGGGCTGGCCGCCTGGCCATCCAGGAGCCGCCAGGCGCTTATCCGGCCGATCGCCTTGGCCGGGCTGATCGCGGCGATGCTGGCCACCGCGCTGGACCTGGCCGGTCACAACTACCGGCAGGGCATCGACTTCACCACGCTGGACAGGTTCCAGGGAACCTCGTCCGCGGGCAGCCTGCTCTGGGACAGCCTGCAGTGGGCTGGCCTGCCGTTCGCGCTGGCTCTCATAGGCGCGATCGGCTTTGCGTTCCGGCCTTATACCGAGACCGGCGAGCACATCGCGCCCGCCGGGACCCGGCTGCGGCGCACCTGCCTCGGCATCGTGATGGCCGGCAGCGCGCTGCTCGCACCCGCCGAGCAGATCCGCATCCACACGTTCGTGTCCCTGCAGAAGCACATCGGCTTCGGCCTGTTCCTGGCCGCACCGATCGCGGGCGTGGGCCTGGCCAGGGTAATCGGCGACCACTTCCGGCGCGCGCAGGTGGGCATCGCGGTCTGGGGCGCGGCCATGGCGCTCGGCATGACCCAGGCCAACAACCTGTTCAACGTATGGCCGAACTCAGCGACCTTCGTTTCCGACTTCACTCACTACCTGCACCCCGGTGCCCGCTACCTGGTGGAAGTCGACGAGGTACCCATCTACTACCTGCGGCACCATGCCGACGCCCAGCCCGATCAGTTCACCTCGACGTACTACATCGGGTACGTGGACCAGCAGGGCCAGTTCCTGACCGGGAACGCGGGCTACGTCGCCGCGCTCAAGGCTGGCTACTTCCAGGTGGTTGCCTACAACTTCCAGACGACTCCCAGCGTCGACCAGGTTCTCGCCCGCACGCTGGCCACCGACCCGGACTACCGCCTGGCCGCCGCCATCCCGAACGGGAACGACACGGTCACCCAGTACATCTGGGTGCACACCTAGCGGCACGATCTGTGCTCGCGCGACTACCGCGGCGGCCGTTCGCCAGAACTGCTTGACGCGTCAACCATGTTCTGGTCAAGATGGGGAGCTGTTGTGTCACAGGTCCATATTGCACATTAAGTCGGAAGGCCTGTCAGGGGGGATCGGTTATCACGGCCGCACCGGAGCTGCGCGATGGCGCACCGGGCTCGACTGAGGAGCGGGTGGGCTGGGCCGAGGCCGAAGCCTTCCTGTCTCGCTACCTGGAGGCCTACACGGACTGGCCAGGTTCTCAGCTTTCCTTTGTGCTGAAGAATCTTGGCGATACGGCGCGGGCCCTGCTGGCAATGCGCCGGATACCCCGGCTCACCGCCACGCCGTCTGAAGCCCCGGAGGGCGTCGCGATCCGCGACGCACTGATTCCGCACGCGACGTTCCGGCGATCGTGGATCCCCTTGATCGCCGTGCTACCGCTGCCAGAGCATCCGAGTGAGGTGGGGCTGGGTGCGCGCAATCAGACGCTGCGCAGGAAAGTCCGCAGCGCTGAACGGCTCGGTGTCTCGTGGACATCAGTGGCCGACAGCGCGGAACGCGACCGGCTGCTTGAGCTGGCGACTGATGCCGTGCGGAACCATCCGAACGAGGTGTACCGGCACGTCGATCCCGACAACAGCGAGCTGACCAACTTCCCGCTATGGATCGCCGCCTACTCGGCCGACGGCCAGCCGCTACTGCTCGCCGTGGCTGCGGTCGACGGCGAATGGGCCTGGTTGCGATACTTCCGGACGATCGGGACTGGAGCAGAGCAGAGCGACGCTCGCTACCTTGGGCTCTATGCACTATGCGGTGAGCTGACCGGCATCGGCGTGCACTACCTCTTTGACCAGGCCGGGATGACCAGAGGGCTGACTGCAGGCCTGCGACATTATCAGCGCATGGTCGGGTTCCGCGCCTTTCGCGTCCGGGTCAGGAAGCCCGCCCAGCACGGCGGCGACGCCCATTAGTTCTCGGTGATCATCGCAGCGCCGACCGTGGCGCTGGTGGCCTCGTCGATGAGGATGAACCCGCCGGTCAGCCTGTTGCGCGCGTATGCGTCGCAGAACAGCGGCTGGGTGACTCGCATTGTCACCCGACCGATCTCGTTCAGCCTCAGCTCCGCCGCGCTCTCGTCCCGGTGCAGGGTGTTAACGTCGAGCCGGTACTGCAGGTCGCGGACAATGGCCTTCACGGTCCTCGTTGTGTGCTTGACCATCAGGCGGCTGCCCGGCGTCAGCGTCCTCGCCTCGCTCATCCAGCACACCATCGCGTCTATGTCCTGCGTGCAGGCGGGCTGATTGTGCGCCCGGCAGAACATGTCCCCGCGGGAGACGTCCAGGTCGTCGTTCAGCAGCAGGGTGACCGACATGGGCGGGAACGCCTCGGGCACGGGGCCGCCGGCGGTATCGATCCGTCTGATGGTCGTGGTGAGCCCCGAGGGCAGGTGCATGATCTCGTCGCCCGGCTTCAGCACGCCACCGGCCACCTGGCCGGCGTAGCCGCGGTAGTCGTGCAGCTCAGGATCGGTTGCCTGGTGCGGCCGGATCACATACTGCACGGGAAAGCGCACATCGATGAGGTTCCGGTCGGACGCAATGTGCAGGTGCTCTAGGTGGTGGAGCAGCGAGGGGCCGTCGTACCACGGCATGTTGGCCGACCGCTGCACCACGTTGTCGCCATGCAGCGCCGATATCGGGATGAACGTCAGGTCGCGGATCTCGAGCTTCGCCGCGAACGCCGTGAACTCCTCGGCGATCTCGTCGAAGATCTCGGCCGCGTAGTCGACCAGGTCCATCTTGTTGACGGCCAGGACCAGGTGCGGCACGCGCAGCAGCGTGGCGAGGAAGGCGTGCCGGCGGCTCTGCTCGGTGAGCCCGTTGCGCGCGTCGACCAGGACGATGGCAAGGTCGGCCGTAGATGCGCCGGTGACCATATTGCGGGTGTACTGGACGTGACCGGGCGTGTCGGCGATGATGAACTTCCGCCGCGGGGTGGCGAAATACCGGTACGCGACGTCGATGGTGATGCCCTGCTCGCGTTCCGCGCGCAGGCCGTCAGTCAGCAGGGCCAGGTTGGTGTAGTCCTCGCCGCGTTCCTTGCTGGTGCGCTCGACCGCCGCTAGCTGGTCCTCGAAGATCGCCTTGGAGTCATAGAGCAGCCGTCCGATGAGGGTGCTCTTGCCGTCGTCTACCGAACCGGCCGTCGCCAGGCGCAGGATATCCATGTGCCGGGACTCCGCCACCGGGCCGGAGTCCGCGTGCATGCCGGTCATCAGAAGTAGCCCTCCCGCTTACGGTCTTCCATCGCCGAGTCGCTCGCGCGGTCGTCCGCGCGCGTCTGCCCGCGCTCGGTGATCCTGGTCGCGGCGACCTCGGCGATCACCTCCTGGACCGAGGCCGCGGTCGACTCCACTGCGCCAGTGCAGGTCATGTCGCCGACGGTCCGGTAACGGACGCGCGCCTCGAACACCGGCTCGTCCTCGCCCCTGGTGATGAACTCGTTGTCGGCCAGCAGGATCCCGTCCCGCTCGAAGACGGTGCGGGTGTGCGAGAAGTAGATCGGCGGAAGTTCCAGCTGCTCGCGCGCGACGTAGTGCCAGATATCCAGCTCGGTCCAGTTCGAGAGCGGGAAGACGCGGATGTGCTCGCCGCGGCGGATCCGGGTGTTGTAGACGTTCCAGAGCTCGGGACGCTGATTCTTCGGGTCCCACTGGCCGAACTCGTCCCGGAACGAGAACACCCGCTCCTTGGCCCGCGCCCGTTCCTCGTCACGCCGTGCTCCGCCGAAGGCGGCGTCAAAGCGGTGCTCGGCGATGGCATCCAGCAGCGTCGTGGTCTGCAGCCGGTTCCGGCTTGCCCAGCGGCCGGTCTCCTCCACGACTTTCCCCGCGTCGATCGACTCCTGCACCGACGCCACCACCAGCCGGGCACCGAGCTCGGCGGCCCTGCGGTCCCTGAACTCGAGCACCTCGGGAAAGTTGTGGCCGGTGTCCACGTGCATGACGGGGAAGGGAATCCGGGCTGGCGCAAAGGCCCGCTCCGCCAGGGCAAGCATGACGATGGAGTCCTTGCCGCCGGAGAACAGCAGCACGGGCCGCTCGAACTCGGCCGCGACCTCGCGCATGATGTGGATGGACTCGGCCTCGAGCACGTCGAGCTGAGACATCAGGTAGTCGGTGCGGGTCGGCGCCATCAGCAGGACTCCGGATCAGTGGGCGTGATTGGCGGTAGAGCCGGCACTCCGGCCCCTGTGGCCGGCGTACTGTGACCGCTCGATTGCGCCGAGCAGTTTCTGCGCGATCGCGTTCGGGCAAATGAGAATATCAGCCACGGAGGGGTCGGCCTGGTTGTAGCGCAGTGGCCCCCCGTCGATCCGGGACGCATGCAGTCCCGCCGCCTGCGCCACGGCCACCGGCGCAGCCGAGTCCCACTCGTACTGGCCGCCCGCGTGAACGTAGGCGTCCGCCTCGCCAAGCATCACCGCTGCGGCCTTTGCCCCGGCCGATCCCATCGGGACGAGCACCGCGCCCAGATCGCCGGCCAGCCGCTGCACGAACTCGGGTGGCCTAGTCCGGCTGACCAGGATGCGCAGCGGGACCTGCCCGGAATCTTCCCGCGGCTGCGGGGGCTCGGCGGTGCTGAGCACCACCCCGGCGGCCGGCAGCGCGACGGCGCCGGCGGTGAGCTGGCCGTCCTGCCACAGCGCAACGTGGACCGCCCAGTCGCTGCGGCCCGGCTCGCCGTACTCCCTGGTGCCGTCGAGCGGGTCGATGATCCAGACCCGGCTCGCCGACAGCCTGCCGCGATCGTCGGCACCTTCCTCCGACAGCACGGCATCAGCCGGCCGCAAGCTGGCAAGCTCCGCCGCGAGGAACTCATGCGACTGCAGGTCAGCAGCCTTGCGCAGAGCCGCGGCATCGGAATAGTCCGACCCTGGCCCGACGTGTGTCTCCCTGAGCGCGACAAGCCGCAAGCCGGCCGCCGCTGCCAGGGACCTGGCCAGTTGATCGTCCCGCAAGCCGGTATGCACAGCCTTTAAGCCACCAATGCCTCGGCTATACCACCGCATACCATGCCAAGCCACCCACCAGATCCACTTGAAGCGGCCATCAGACTACCTGGTTGGCCCACGTCCGCGGCCGCGGAAGGAAAGCGGCCTAGTCATCTGGCCGACGCTCGCGGCGCGATGACGCACCTGTGACGCTCGCGCGGCCGAGGTCGTTGTAGCCGGGCCGACCGCGCAGATCGTAGCGAGATGGGAGCCCGCCCTGCGTGGGCCGCACGGCGCTGCCGTTGCCTTTGGCGTAGTCGGGGCGGCGCCGGCCGGGGGGCTCCCAGCCGGTCGCCCTGACCGTCTCTTTGTACGCCGGGAGCGGACCCGTCACCGCGTGGTTCAGGTGCAGGGGTCCGTTCAGGCTGTCAACTGGACCCGTCGCGATGGCGATGTCAATGAGGGCCTGCAGCGCCGCCCGCTGCAGTGCCGGGTCAGGCACATGCGAGCCGCCACGCGAACGCGCTCCCACGGCACGGCCCATCGCGGGGCGGTGCGAGGCCGCTGCCTCCTGCCGGGATGCTGGCAGCGCCGTCTCCGATAGCGAGCTAGCGGCGCGTAGCTCGGCGATGGCCCAGCGCAGCCTGTAGGTAAGCAGGCCGATGGCTACCAGCGCGATGATTCCGCTCACCGCGCAGGCGGCGAAGTCGTTGTCTATGAACTTCGCGGCCGACTTCGCGATTGCGCCTACGGCTATCGCAACGCAGCAGGGCCACCATATTCGCCGCAGCAGCACGCGCGCCCGGATTCCTACCCTGCTGAGCTCTATGAGATACCACGGCAGGACCACGCCGCCCGCGACGGCAACACCGGCGATCGCTACCCCCCGGATACCCTGCGCCCGGGCGCCGACGATAAGGCACGGCACGAGCGCGATGAGGTAGACAAGCTGGACTGTAAAAACAACTCGGGACTTGGCCAGCACCACGAAATAGTCGTAGGTCAGCTCGAAGAGCACACGCATGGCTGACAGCACGCCCAGCCATTCCAGGGCAGAAGCAGCACCAGTCCACTTTGATCCGTAGACGAAGTGGATCAGGGGAACCGCAGCGCCGGCGATGAGCAAGCAGATCGGCATCGTTATGGCACTCAGCAGAGTCGCCGCCGACGTAAAGCTCTTACGCATGGCCGCGGGATCATGCTGCAGCCGTGAGAACAGCGCTGGCGCCACATTGCGGACGGGCTGCGAGAACAGGTTGACGGGCAGGCTCGCTAGATTCCAGGCCAGCACATAGAACCCAAGAGCCGTAGCACCAAGCACATGCCCGGCAACAAGGTTGTCTACATTGCCTACCAGAAACGCAATGAATGCGGAGCCCGCCAGTGGCATGCCGAACCTGACGAGCTTGCGCGCTTTCCTGCGGTTGAATCCCAACCGCAGCGGGAGCGGAGCAAACTTAATAATTACCAGGCCACCGGCTACGGCACCGAGCACCTGGCCGACGGCAATGCTCATGGCGCCGTATCCCGCCCAGGCCATCCCGACTGAGACGCCGAGGCTCAGCAGGCTGTGGACCCAGTCTGCGATCGTCTTGTGGTCCTGGCGGAAATAGCGCTCCAGCAGCGCGGCCGGGACGGCTACAACGCCGTTGGTGACGACGCTAAGGGAAAGGACCCGAATTACCGGAGTCGCCGCGCTGGCGCCGAGGGCGGTGGCGAACGACGGCGCGGAGAAGAAGAGTGCGATGTAGATCACTACGCTGGTGACAACTGAAATCGTGACGACGGTGGGCGCGATTTCGGCGGGGTCGTCAGGCCACCGCACAATCGCCAGGCTGACGCCGAGGTCATTGAAGCTCGTGACCGCCAGCAGTGCCACCAGCGCCACCGCTGCCACACCAAATTCCTGCGGGCCGAGCAACCGGGCAAGCAGAATGCCGAAGCTGGTCAGCGCGAGCTTGCCGAGTATCGCACTAGAGAAGTTCCATCCAAGGGCCCGTGTCGCCCGGCCGAAAAGAGTGTCGTTCTCGTCTACGCCGAGCTTGCGCGGGCCTTTCCGGCCACGCCCGGAACGCGCGCTTGGGCCAGCGGCCTCGGCCTTGCGGCCGGTCGGCGATCGCCGGGCGGTGGGCCCCCGCCGGCCCGGCGGCAGCCTTTCACCGTCTGATGCCCTACGCGACACTCCCCACCCTCCGACTCCCGCTTGCGTGCCTCACACCGCCATGAGTGCGTACTAGGCTCGCCTTCTTCGTATGCTGCAGCTTTGGCCCATAAGTTAGACGCCGTGCTCGCATTTTAGGTGGCGCACCGGGTCCTGCCGAGAGTTAGCCGCCGGCGGTCGTTGCCGATCCGGCCGCCGCGCCCCCGGACGCCCGCTGCAGTCGGCCGGCGGCCGGCCGATGCCCGGCGGCGCCGGTCCCGGCAAGGGGCGGCCGGCCTGGCGAAAATGCCCTCACCGTGTGACAATCTGCCGGTACAGATAGTAGCCATCAGTTTATTAGTGACGTTGTAAACCTTCATGACCATGCACGCGTCGAGTAATAAGCTGGGCTCACCGAGGGCGGCCAGGGGCGACGCTCGAGAGCAGGCGCGCGGTGGGCGCGGAGTGTGCCGCACGGGCAGGGGTTCGAGATCATTTACATATTCGCAGAGAAATGGATCGTGTGCGTCGACAGGTCAGAACCGCGGCGGGCCCGTTGCGAGTCGCCCTCGGGCCAGCTGCGTGACGTTAGAGGACAGCGCGCGACCCCCGACGCAGATGGCCGCGGCGCGCCGATGCTCTTTCGCTGCCCACCGCTGAACGGGTCGGCATGACGGCGCTTGCGATCGACCAGCCTCAAGGCCTGAGAACCCCCAGGAACCATGCTGTCCTGCTCGTTCAGGTCTTCGCCGCGACCGTGATGATCTTCCCATCCGACTTCGTCTTCAAGGCGGTCGGAGCGGGTGGGTATGTGGCTGCGCTTGTCTCATACTTCCTCCTCCTGGCGTGGATAACCGCGACGATCTTCGGGCTGCACGATCCATTCGAGCGCCGGTCGCCCGTGCGGATGGCGATCTGCGCGCTCTGGATCTCCTCGTTGCTCTCTTACGCGCTCATGAATCGCGGCTTGCTGACCGCCGAGCAGCAGGCGGCCGCCGATAGGTGGCTGATACAGGTTGCCGGGGTGTCCGGCGTGATCCTGGTTGCGAGTGAGTGCCTCATCACGATGGAGGACGTGCGCAGGGTCCTGCGCGTGCTGTGCTGGGGCGGCGCCTTCTGCGGCGTGGTTGCCGCATTGCAGTTCAAGTTCGCTTATGACGTGACGCCCTATATCAAGGACGTGCTGCCTGGGTTCTCCGTTAACGAGGCGGCGACGGCCAACACCGGCATCGGCAGCAGGGGTTCCTTCAACCGTGTTCCCGGCACGGCTATCGATCCCATCGAACTTGGCGCCTCTGCCTCCATGCTCCTGCCACTGGCTGTCTACATGGCGATGCACGATGCCGCCCGCCCGGCGTGGCGGCGCTGGCTGCCGGTCCTGTGCATCGCGGTCTGCATCCCGGCCTCCGTCTCGAGGTCTGCGTTCCTGGGCGTCGCGGTAGCAATGGGAGTATTCATTGCCTGCATGCGGCCAGCCCAGCGGCTCGCCAGCATGGGTGCGGGGGTGCTCGCCGTGGCCGCGATCTTCATGACGGCGCATGGGCTGCTTGGCACGCTCAGGGATTATTTCGAGGCAGGAACCGACGACCCTAGCATCGCCCACCGGGTCAACAACTACGGCTATGTGGAAAGCCTGGTCCGGCAGGCTCCGTGGTTCGGCCAGGGTGGCGGCACGTACATCCCTGACGCGCTCCACATCCTCGACAACCAGTACCTGACCAGCACGATCGAGCTCGGCCTGGTCGGGCTGGCAGCGCTGTCATTTTTCTTCCTGTGGCCGGCCATAGCCGCTCTGGTCGCCCGGGCTCGCACCGCCGACCCGGAAATCAGGGACCTTTGCGCTGCGCTCGCCGGAGCCGCGCTCGCTGCCACGGTGTGCTCAGTCACCTTCGATTCGCTGACATTCCCGATGTTCGTCAACGTCCAGGCGCTCGTCGTCGGGCTCATCGGGGCTGTCTGGCTGATCGTCGGGCAGGCGAGCTCCGTGCCGTCTGCAGCGGACCTTCCGCAGGACCGCATTAATCGCTCAGTGATACCTCGCCTAAGTGTTGCTCCTGAACCAGCTAGGGAGAATTGATGGATCTGCTGTCTATACTCAGAGTCACCTGGCGGCATAAGCTTGCCGCGCTTCCCGTGATTCTGCTTACATGCGCGGGCGTATTTTATGTGTTCTTTGTCAAGCCGCCGGTCTACGAGGCAAACACGAGCCTGCTGCTGATCAATCCGCCGAATGCGCCCACGGCGGAGCAGATGAACCTCTACCCGAAGCTCGCGAAGATCAACAGCAACAACGTCTATCTCGACGACGGCCTGGAAACGGTCGCTGACGTGGTGGTCAACATCGTGGACGGCAGCGCCGACCAGAAGGCTCTGGCCGCGCAGGGAGTCGACCCCCGGTACCAAGCCGCCCTGAGCACTGACTTCGCAGATCCTCCCGTCATAAACATTACTGGCGTCGGCTCGACCCCGGCAGAAGCCATCAGGAGCGCCAACCTTGTCAGCCAGGAAGCGACAACGACGCTTTACCAACTGCAGGTGGCGCAGAACGTCAATAGCCTTTACCTGATTCAGTCGGTTACGATCACCGCGCCAAACCAGGCTCAGCTCTCGGTCTCGGGAAAACTCAGAACTCTCATTGCCGTGCTGGCACTCGGCGCGATCCTGCTCCTGATCATGATTTCGACCGCCGAAGCCCTGGCCAAGCGGCGCTCAGTCCAGCCGACGTCGGTCATCTTTGCGACGGCGACCAACGGGTCCGCGCCGGTCAAGCCGCTGGAGCCGGGATACGAGCGCGAGTCGGCGTCCGGCAAGCCAGTGGAACCGGGATACGAGCGCACGCCGCCGACGGTCAAGCCGGTCCTGCGGCGGAAGGTCGCTGTGGCTCCCAAGAAGTCCATTCACGCCGAGCTTCGGGAGTCGCTGCCAAGCAACAACGCGGACACCGGAGCCGATGCCGACGCGGAAGCTGACGCGAGCACGGCAGCCGGTGCCGACGTGCCAGCCGGTGCCGATGTGCCAGTCGGTGCGGACGTCGGAGTCGGCGCGGACGTGGGCGCCGATTAGGCTCACCCCGCGTCGGCGGGCCTGCGGCGCCGCCGTCCCGTTCACGTGGATCAAGACTGGACTATCCGATGAGCGACCTTGTTGTCTTCACCGCCAGCTACGCACCCGATTTCGAGCTGTGTCGCGCGCTGAATTCGTCCGTGCTGGAGTTCATGCCTGCGGAAGTCGTCCATTACATCGCCGTACCGCGCCGTGACCTCGCGCTCTTCTCGAGGCTGCGGGGTCCGCGCACCGAGGTATGGGCCGTCGAGCAGATGCTGCCGCGGTACGTGGTGCCGATACCAGGAACGAAGTACTGGCTCAATCTGCACCGTCCCGGCCCGCCCATCCGCGGATGGATAATGCAGCAGGTGCTCAAGATTCACGCCGCCACAAAGATCGGGGCGGATCTTCAGCTGATATGTGACTCGGACGTGGTATTTGTTCGGCCAGTCGACGCGGAGACCTTCAAGCGCGATGGCCGGGTGATTTTCTATCGCAAACAAGCAGCCGTGGACTCCAGGCTGCCGCGGCACATGATCTGGCACGACGTCGCTCGCAAGCTGCTCGGAGTCCCGCCGGGTCAGCCCCCGTTTGCCGACTACATCACGGGTTCTTACTGCCCCTGGGACCGGCAGATGACGCTGGCAATGCAGGACAGGGTTCAGGAAGCGACGGGCCGTCACTGGCTCGATGCCGTGACTGCCCAGCTGCACTTCTCCGAAAACACGCTGCAAGGCGTATTCGTCGATGAGGTCCTCGGCGACAAAGCCGACGTGTTTCCGACGGACTCGGTCCTGTGTCACGACCACTGGGAGCCCGCTCTGGACCACGAGACCGCCGAGAGCTTCGCCCGATCTATCTCAGACGAGGACGTCTCAGTCATGATCTCAGCCAAGTCCAACACTCCGCTGGACGTCCGCCTGAGCTGCTACGCAGCCGTACGTTCTCTGGCGAAGGGCCGAGCGGGCCGGTAGGAGAGATCTCAAAGACCGTGTGCTTCCGTCAACGTCGATCTTCGGAATGACTACATGAGGCCTGATCGCAGCAGCAATCCAGAAATCCCGCTGGTGGTTTGGATCGCCGGGCAGTCCTGGGACGCCGTGCCGGGAACTGATCGCCCGATCGTCACCGCCATCGGATCCAGCATCAGATTTCTCTGGGTGGACCCGCCGGTCTCGCCGGCCCGCGAGGGTCTCCGCGAGATCCTCACCGGCCGAGCGCTGCGGCCCACCCTCGCACAGGCCACAGAGACAGTCACCCGGCTGACGCCACGGGCGCTGCCGGCGCTCAGCAAGCCAGTAATCAGGACCACGACTCGTCATCTGCTGCGGTGGCAGATCAGATGGGCGCTCCGGCAACTAGGCGAGCATCCCGAGGCCGTCGTCGCCACGCATCTCGACGGGCCGCTCGGGAACTGGGGAACGGGCGTAACCAGCGTGTTCTACGGGACCGACGACTACGTCGCGGGTGCCGGGCTCATGGGCCTGTCGATCCGGCGGCAGGTACGCCAGGAACGGCGAGTCCTCGGCACCGCTGACAAGGTAGTGGGAGTATCGGTCGCGCTGATCGACCGGTGGACTCGGCTCGGCGCCAAGCCGACACTGATTCCCAATGGCTGCTGGCCAGTGGACGCTAGCCGCAAGCCTGCCGCAGTTCCGCTGCCGGAGTTGCCTAAGCCCGTGGTCGGGCTGGTAGGCCAGCTGTCCGAGCGCATAGATCTGGCCGTGCTCGAGGCGATCGCGGACGCCGGATACTCCCTGCTGATCGTTGGCCCAGTCGATCCCCGCTTCGACACTGATGGCTTCAGGGCCCTGACCGCCAGGCCTGGCGTGCACTACACGGGCCTGGTCCCTCCCGCCGAAGTAGAGAACTATCTTGCGGTGATGCATATCGGCATTACCCCGTACCGCGATAGCCCATTTAATCGGTCCTCATTCCCGATGAAGACATTGGAGTATCTCGCGGCCGGGATCCCCTGCGTTGCCGCCGACCTGCCAGGCGCTCACTGGGTTCAGGCGGACCTGGATCGCGAACATCCGCCGGACGTGACGAAGAAGGTCCTGCGGCTGGCCGCCAGCCCGGCCGAATTCGTGGAAGCCATCCGCGGAATTGCGGGGGAACCGGCATCGCCGGCATACGACGAGCGGCACGCCAAGGATGAGCCGGACCCAGCTGCCGATATCTACACTGCATTCGGGGCCAGGCACTCGTGGCAGAGCCGGGCGGAGGAGTTTACCCGGCTGCTCGCCCTGCGCGGAGACGGTCAGGACAAGGCCAGCCACCCGGCGGAATTCGCGGACCATTCCAGTCCAGCCGACCTCCGGTGACCCTCACCGGAAGATGTCGCCGAGGACTAGGCTGCCCAGCGCCACCGGGCTGGGACCGGGCGAACTGGGCGGTGAGCTACTGCCCGAGCCGTCCAGTTTGTAGATGTGGAACGAGTCGGCGTCGGCGAACGTGTCAGTGAAGACGCCGTCGACAGCGTGCAGGACCCGGTGCTCGCCGACAACGTAGACGTTCCCTGTATAGCCGCCCGCGACCCTGAACGTGACAGTCTGGTTGTAGGGCGGAGGGTCAGCGGGAAGGCCAGATGCGGCGAAGACGTAGAAGGCGCGGCCGGAGTACTTGGCCATAACCGAGACATCGGCATCGCCGACGCTGACGTAGTTGTCCGCAAATGGCGAGAGCAGCACCCGATTGAGTCCCAGAATCTCGTGGTTTACGGCCGAGACGGCGGACACGATATCACTCAGCGTTTCGTCACCGTTTATTCTGCAGTCGTGCATCGAGCTGGCCGGATTGGACCCATCGTAGAAAGTGTTGTAGTCGATGCATGGCCCGCTGAAGTTGTGCTGGAACCAGATGATCCCGCGTGCTCCGGCGATGATGGCGTGCCAGGCGGCGGCCGTGAAGGCGGCGGGGGTAGTGCATTCGCCGTTCGTCATCGGGCAGCCCGTTTCCACGTCAACGACCACGGGCTTGGAACCGCCGTCGAGCGACTCCAGGTACTCAAGCCTGGTGACGTTGTAGGCATAGTTCGCAGGCAGCGCGGTCTGAGCGGCCGTCAGGCCATTCCCTTCCAGGCAGGCAGCGCTTTCTGGCAGTAGGGCGCAACCCCCTTGTGAAGCCACTTCCAGCGAAGGGTCCGTCATCCAGTAGCTATCCGCCGCCAGCAGGTCGGAATACTTCAGGAACTGGCTGGCCTGGGCATTGGTCTCCCAGAAGAGCACGCCCTTGCCGTAGCCCTGGTAGGTGATCACACCTGGCACCGGTGAGCTGTCAAATGCCTGCTCGGCAGCCGACGGATTCGGCCCCGAAGTCATGTCTAGCTCGTCCCCCACCATGGTGCACACGGTCTCTGAGCCTGACGTCGAGTCGGGCGGATTCGGCGTGCAGAGATGCATCCCGCCCGCCCGCATGACGCCGTACTCCACCAGGCAGGGGCCGCCACACGACATGTTCTGGGGGGTGCCCGCAACGTTCCAGTAAATGTTGTTGCCCATCTGGACGTCATAGCTGACGTCGGTGGCGCTCAGCGGCTGCTCTTCCCATGCTCCAAGCAGCATGGTGGTATCCATCCACGCACTGCGAGCGTCCAGGCTGCCGAAATAGTGCCGCCCCCCGTCTATCTGACGCAGCTTGACTCCGGCAGGGATGGCCAGCCCGGTGCTGGCCGGGGTGCTGGGGCTGCTGGCGGGGCTGCTAGCCGAGTGGGTGACAACAGGGGCGGTCTTCCGCAGCGCGCTGGCCTTGGAATTCAGGTGCGAGACCCCGTCGAGCACCGCCACCACCACGATGGCGACGACGCCAACAGTTAACCCGAGAAGAAGCAGCTTCTTCACCGTCAGTCACCCCCTTCCTTCACGGAATTCGTCGGTCACGATGGCCCACCCAGGCAACAAGCACCGGGCAAGCCGCAGGTCAGGTCACGCGCTTGTAGAGACGACGCAAGCCAGGATGCCGCTGCCCGGTAGTGCGCCGGAGCTCCCTGAGCCGATAGCCAGCCTGGAGTCGCAACCTTCGCGGCCCGGCCAGGAAACTGAAGTCCGGATAGCCTTTGTTGAAAGGCTGATCAGGCCACGGAACCTCGTCCGCCTCGGCCAGCAGGGTGAAGGCAGCCGCGCGATCATCGAAGATGCCATCAAGCCGCCAGTTGGACTCAAGCGACATGTGCCGCATCACCGGTGCCACTGCCGGTATGGGCACGTCGTCCATGATGAGCTTTCCGCCGACCTTCAGCGCTCGCGAGACGTAATACCAGTCGATCACTGGCACCGGAAACAAGTGCCCGCCGTCGATCAGGGCGAGATCCAGGGTTCGCTCGCGGCCCAGCATCGACGGCAGGACGTCGTCAGACAAGCCCACGACGAACCGGATGCCGCTGTCATCGACCCCGATACTCCGGCAGTAGGCCTGAACTCGCTCGTGCTCAACCGGATCGGGGCTGATGGCCACGTGGCTGGTGCCGGCCGCAGCGAACACGACGGTAGATACGCCGACGCCTAGCTCAAGCGTCGAGGCGCCAGGCCGTGCGAAGCTGCGGATCGCTTCCAGCGTCTCTGGAAGAGCATCCCAGCGCTCCTCACCGCCCTGGTGGAACATGGGCTTGTCGGTCAGCACCCGTTGTACGACGTCCAACCCACTTGCGGTCATCATGTCTAGTCATCCATGTGTCGTGGCCGAATGAAGAAGTCGCCGATGCGCGGGCAGCGCATCGCCGAACACTACCTCTGCAAGGCCCCCCTCAGCAGGAAGTTTACTTCTTTCTGCCTAATTTTTATGGCTATTCAATACATGTAGTTCACTATGCGGCCAGGTACTGCCCGGCGACCGCCGAGCCTGGCGGACAAACCCAGTCTAATCATAAGTGGCCTGCGCCTCGGGCTCTCAAGCGACGCGGTCGGCACATCACTCCGTCGAGCCCAGTCAGCTCAGGCAACCTCCATGTTCGCTGAACCCAGGCTGGTTGATTTCTTACGATGTCGTGGAAACTCATTTTGTGGCACGATGTAACCCGTACTTGCTGCCGGCGACTTGCCTGAGTGCTTGCGGATGGCGGATTTAGTGGCCCCCCTGATAATGGAACTGGATCGGAGTTTCTGATGGCGCGAGCCCATGCCCGCCGGGACCGCGATCTGCGAGAACGCATCGACTGCGGCATCATAATTGTGACCTACAATAGTGCCGATCACGTCGAGGCTTTGCTCGACTCGTTGCCCGCGGCCATCGGCAAGCTATCCACTCGCTGCGTCGTGGTCGACAACAATTCATCTGACGAGACCATATCCGTCCTGGGCAGGCGCCACGATGCCGAGGTACTTCGGTCCACGCGGAATCTCGGCTATTCCGGCGCCATAAATCTCGGTCGTACATCTCTGGGACCATGTTCCTCAATTCTGATCCTGAATCCGGATCTCGTAGTAGCGCCTGGAGCCATTGAGCAGCTATATGAAGCCCTGAATCACGGTGATATCGGAGTTGCGGTGCCGAAGATACTTAGCAGCGACGGCGAACTCTTCCTGTCCCTGCGGCGCGAGCCGAGCCTCGCGCGCGCCATCGGAGAAGCGCTTTTCGGGTCCCGGCTGGCGTGGCGTCCTGGCTGGCTCAGCGACACGATCCGAGATCGCGCGGCGTATCAGCAGCCGCGAGACGTGGACTGGGCTGGAGGCGCGGCACTTCTGATCTCCGCAGCCTGCAACGAGGCGGTCGGTGACTGGGACGCTGACAGATTCTTCCTGTACTCGGAGGAGACCGATTTCGCGGCCAGGGTCCGCCGCTGCGGCTACCGCATCCGCTACGTTCCGTCGGCCGAGGTCTGCCATGAGGGTGGCGGGTCGGGCCGATCGGCAGCTCTCGGCGCCTTGCTCGCCGTCAATCGCGTCCGGTACTACGAGAAGTACCATGGCCAGCCTGCTTCCTCGATATTCCGCCTCGTTGTCGCCTTTCACTATCTGCTGCGCTGCTCTGATCTGGCCGACAGGCGCGCACTCCACACCGTGCTGAGACGTTCGCGCTGGGCCAGCTTGCCAGGAGGCGTGGCCCGCTGAGCTTAGGGCTGGCGCCACGCCGACCTGCCGATCACCTGGTCTCCCGATTCTGGCCTGCGCTTTCGGCGCGGCGCCGCTTGATGCGGCGTGTCCCCGAGCGTGCGATGAGTCCGAGCGCGAATGGAACGTCATCCCGCAAGTACCGGCGCGCAAGCCGTCGCGGCTCGAGAGCCAGCCGGTGCGCCCACTCCAGCCCCAGTCGCTGTGTTATCGGGCTGGCCCGCCGGAATACCCCGGCAGCCATCGCAATGCCTCCGCCGCAGGCGACAAACCATGCACTGGGTAGTGCCGGACGGAGGTACTCGATGAGCCGTTCCTGCTTTGGGAACCCGAGCCCTACGAAGACCAGGTCGGGCGCCGCAGCCACGACCGCGGCAACTGCCTGCTGCACGCCCTCGGCCGTCTGATCGAAGCCGAACGGCGGCGAGTCAGTGCCCGCGATCTGCAGACCTTCGTATTGGGCGGCTAGCGCAGCGGCAGCACTCTCCGGGACTCCCGCTTCGCCGCCAAGCACGAAGATGGTCCTACGATCTGCGGCCGCCGCCTCGCTTAGCGAGAAAACCAGGGACGATCCCGCCACGCGTTCTGGCAGGACTTCACCAGCGACCCGCGATGCCCAGATCAGCGGCATGCCATCAGCGACGACGAGGGTTCCCCTTGCGACAAGCTCCGCCAGCCCCGCATCGCCGGCCACCGCCCGGGCTACGTCAATGTTCACGGTCGTGATCGAGCCGCCGCAGCCGGTCGCCCATCCCTCCCGCACCCTGCCGATGACCTCCGCCTCGGTGAGGGCATCCAGCCAGATGTTGGCGACGCGCAGTCGCCGAACTCTGTCTCCGGCCGACGTCGGCGGCATGTCTACGCTCATGGCCGCACTTGCCCGCGGCGCCCGCTGCCAGCCTGACAGGTCATGGCCTCTTACCCGCCGCGGTCGTCGCGACCAGCCCGGGCTCCGGTGAACGCCGGGTGCTCTCATCCCGAAGCCAGGTGGCATAGTCACCCCGGCGGACCGCACGGGCGGCGCGCCGGCGAGCGACGACAGCCACCGCGAGGAACAACGCCACCCGCGGTGCAAGCGAAGGTTCGGCTACTACCATCCGCAGCAGGTCACGGGGCCGCGTCCCGGCACTCGATTCGGGTGCACCGGCAGTCTGCTCGACCTGAGCAACGCCAACTGCGGCCCTTACTCGTATCCGCAGCAGGTCGCGCAGCCCGCGCGGCGGATGGACTACGACCTTCGCGCCGGCTGCCACGGCTCGTTCGTCCCGCGACAAGGCCAGCGACGCGGCGAGATCGTCGGCCAGTAGCGGTGGCAGCCGGGATACGCGCTCATAGGCAGTCTCGCTGAGGGCAACTACGCCTCTGCCGAATAGGCCGCGCCTGACCTCGGGCAACCGGGTCCAGACGTCGTAGTACCACCGGACAGGCCAGCCGCAGCCCGCGAAATCGTGCCCGAGCTCGGTCGTGGCGCCGAGCACGCCAGGCCGCTCGAGCGCGCTGACGAGCGCGCGGACATCATCAAGTCGGAGCTCAACGTCGGCGTCGACATAGATCCTCGGGAATCCATAAGCGGCGCTGTTCCCAGCGACAAGGGCCGCTCGCTTGGATGCCTCGGGTATGGTCAGCACCCGCACGGCTGGCGCGAAGGCGGACGCCACAGTCTCCGTGCCGTCGGTGCACCCGTTTGCCACGACCACGATGTCAAGCTCGGTTGAGTGCCCGGCAGGGACGAGCTGACTGAGCAGCCGGCCGACGACGTGCGCCTCATTGTGCGCAGGCACAACAATGCTCGCCGTGCTCACTCCCACACCCCGCGATTCCGACATTCGCTGAATTGCATGCAGATGTAAGACGCGCACCAGCCTAGCGGCGATTACCCGTTCTGCAGATTGCGGTGAGGTTTCATGCGCGGGTTCCGGTGCGCACCGCTGGAGCCGAGCGCCGCGCGCTCGCCCGCCAGCGTCCGGACCCGCGCGGTGGGCGGCGAAAGATCGCTAGCAGTGGAACTCGTTCTGCGCCGCAGCGAGGCCGCTCACCATCAGGACCTCTGCGGCGTCGGCAGCTCTGACGAGAATCTCGTCCAGCTCGCTGCGCTCGGCCGCGGAGAAGTTGCGCAGGACATAGTCAGCCGGATCCATCCGGCCCGGCGGCCTGCCTATGCCTATCCGGACCCGGTGGTAGTCGCGAGTGCCCAGTGCGGCGGTCACCGAGCGCAGCCCGTTGTGACCGTTGTCGCCGCCGCCAAGCTTGAGCCGCACCGTGCCGAAGGGCAGATCGAGCTCGTCGTGAAGCACCAGCACGCGCGCTGGCGGCAGCTTGTAGAAGCCGCGCAAAGCCGCCACCGGGCCGCCGGAGATGTTCATGAAGCTCATCGGCTTGGCCAGCGTGACCGGCACGCCCGCCAGCTGCCCTGTCGCCGCCATGGCCCGCGAGGAGTCCCTGCGGAAGGAAACGCCCATCCGCCCGGCAAGCTCGTCGGCGCACAGGAAGCCGACGTTGTGCCTGGTGCCGGCGTACTGCGGCCCCGGGTTGCCCAGGCCGGCAATCAGCCAGCGATCTTCGGCCATCGCGTACTACCCGGCGGCACCTGGCCAGCGTGGCGGTAGCCCGGGGCCGAGGTCAGGCAGACTCGCCCGACTCAGCCGCGCCAGCCTCCTCGGCGCCACCCTCGGCCCCGGCAGGAGCAGCCTCGGCGCCAGCCTCGGCCTCGGCAGGAGCGGCCTCGGCGGCCACCTCGGGCAGGCCAAGCTCGGCCTCGAGCTGCTCGGCAGTGGGCGCCGCGATGACGTGCAGGACCAGCACCTCCGGCTCCTCGGCCAGGGTGACGCCACGCGGCAGCTCCAGGTCACCGGCGTGCACGGCCGCGCCGACGTCCATGCCCTCGACGTTGACCTCGATGCCGGCCGGGATGTGGGTCGCCTCAGCCTCGACCGAGACCTGCACCAGCTGCTGGTCAAGCAGGCCGCCAGGTGCGATCTCGCCGGTCAGGGTCACCGGCACGTCCACCGTGACCTTCTCGCCGCGGCGCACGAGCAGCAGGTCGACGTGCTCCACCCAGCCCTGGATGGCATGCCGCTGCACGGCCTTGGGCAGCGCCAGCTGCGCGCCACCCGGCAGTCCTTCCAGCCGGATCAGCACGTTCGGCGTGCGCAGGGCCATGAGCACCTCGTGGCCGGGCAGGGTCACGTGCCGGGGCTCGCTGTGGTGCCCGTAGAGCACGGCAGGGACCTTTCCGGCGCGGCGAACTCGACGGGACGGGCCCTTGCCGAACTCGGTGCGCGGCTCGGCGTCGATACGTACCTCGGGCACTGTGGGGCTCCTTGAGATGACAGAAAAGTCCTCAGGAAGTGTACCCCTTGCGGCCAGCTCGCCTGGCCGCAAGGGGTTTCAGCCCAGCGCGCGCTGGGCTGTCGGTTCAACAGAAGTGGCCCAGGTCCTTGAGCGGCCAGCCCGCTGGCCGCAGGTATCTTGGCCTGGCTCTAACAGAAGCGTCGCCGGGCGGCCGGCTCGCCGGCCAAAGGATCTTGACTTGGCTCTAACAGAAGTGTCGCCGGTTTTCGGGGGATGTCGGGGGCAGAGCCCCCGACTGTCTAGCTCTGGCCGTCGAACAGGCTGGTCACAGAACCGTCGCTGAATACCTCGCTGATCGCGCGCGCGATCAGGGGCGCGATCGACAGCACTGTGAGCTTGTCGAAGCGCTTCTCGTTCGAGATCGGCAGCGTGTTGGTCACGATGACCTCACTGACCCGTGAGTTCTTCAGCAGGTCGACCGCGTGGCCGGACAGCACCGCATGGGTGGCGGTCACGATTACCTGGGCGGCGCCCTGCTCGAACAGCGTGTCCGCCGCCTTCACGATGGTCTGGCCGGTGTCGATCATGTCGTCGACCACGATGCAGGTCCGGCCGGCGACCTGGCCCACCACCTCGAGCACCCGTGCCTGGTTGGCGATATCGGGATCGCGGCGCTTGTGGATGATCGCTAGCGGGCAGCCGAGCCTGTCGGTCCACCGCTCGCAGATCCGCACCCGGCCCGCGTCTGGCGCCACCACCGTCACGCTCGAGACGTCCAGCTTGTCCTCCAGATAGGAAGACAGGATGGGCTCGGCGAGCAGGTGGTCCACCGGCCCGTCGAAGAATCCCTGGATCTGCGCGGTGTGCAGGTCGACTGCCATCAGCCGGTCGGCGCCAGCAGTCAGGAACAGGTCGGCCATCAGCCTGGCGGAGATCGGCTCGCGGCCCCGGCTCTTCTTGTCCTGCCGTGCGTAGCCAAAGAACGGCGCGACGACGGTAATCCGCTTGGCGGACGCTCGCTTGAGCGCGTCCACCATGATGAGCTGTTCCATGATCCACTGGTTGATCGGCGCGGTGTGGCTCTGCAGCACGAACGCGTCGCAGCCGCGCACCGACTCCAGGAAGCGCACGAAGATCTCGCCGTTCGCGAAGTCATAGGCCCTGGTCGGGGTGGGTTCGATGCCGAGGCAGTCGGCGATTTCCACGCCCAGGTCAGGGTAGCCGCGGCCGGAGAAGAGCATCATCTTCTTCTCGGACGGGCCGGTCTTGCCGGTCACTGCTTAACTCTCCTTGTCCTGCCGTTCGGCTCGGTGCTGGCCCGTCAGGTGCGCGAACGGGCCGACCGTCGCGCCGGCCTCGATAGCGACCGACTCGCACACCGATTGCAGCACCGTGGCCCCTGCCCCGACGACCGCGTCGCGCAGCAGGCAGCCGGGGCCGACGCTCGCGTCGGCGCCTACGAAGGTCCGCCCCTCTAGCTGTGTGCCCGGCCCGACCCTGGCACCGGTCTCCAGCGTGACATCCACGTCGATCCAGGTGCTGGCGGGATCGACGATCGTCACCCCGGCCGCCATCCAGTGCGCCAGCAGCCTGCCGTTCAGCACCCTCCTGGCCCTGGCAAGCTGCGCCTGGTCGTTGACGCCCTGCACCTCATCGAAATCAGCGCATTTCGCGGACCCGACCTTATGGCCATCCCCGCGCAGGATCGCGGGCACCTCCGTCAGGTACTCCTCCCCGGCAGCGTTGGCCGTGGGCACCCGCTTGACCGCGTCGGCCAGCAACTCGCCGTCAAAGGCGAAGATCCCGGAGCTGATCTCGGTCACGGCGCGCTGCTCGGCGCTGGCGTCCGCCTCCTCGACAATCCCGGTGACCTGGCCGGACTGGTCGCGCAAGATCCGGCCGTAGCCGGTGGGATCGGGCGCCTTCGTGGTCAGCACCGTCACGGCAGCGCCCGAGGACCTGTGCTCAGCGGCCAGCTTCACCAGCGTCCGCCCGCGGAGCATCGGGGTGTCGGAGAAGACGACGAGGACAGTGCCCTGGATCACGCCGACCGTCTCGATGACAGTCCGCACTGCGTGGCCCGTTCCCCACGAACCGTGACGCTCCTGGACGACGACAGTTGCCCGCGGGCAGTGCTCGGCGGCATACCGCGCCACCTGGCCGTGGGCATCACTGACTACGAGGATGATCCGCTCCGCCGCAAGCTCGTCGACAGCCGCGAGGACGTGGCCAAGCATCGCCCGGCCGCACACCTCGTTGAGCATCTTGGGGATGGCTGTCCGCATCCGCGTGCCTTCGCCCGCCGCCAGGATGATGACGGCAGCCGGACCGTTCGAAGTCACTCGACTCGGCTCCTCGATGTCGCTGCGGCAAGAGGGGGCGCGGTCAGCACGTAACGCTCCCGACCTGGGCAGGATACCGCCCGGTTACCTAAGTTCGCCCCGCATGGGGAAGCGAGAGGCCAGGCTACGGCGTTTGCCCTGATCGTTCTCCCCCAGACAGGCTGACCCTACCCCCGGATCGACTCCTAGAGCCTCCCCCGCGGCGAGCCCGGCCAGTCAGCAGTGCCGACTCTAGCGAGCGCCGGCCCGCCCCGGCCGCTGAGCCGCGCCGGGCTCTTCGCGGCCTTGAGAGCCCTGCGACGCTCATCGACCGCCCGGCGCCCATCCCGTAGGCTGTGCCCGGAACCCCACCTTCCCGGATCGTCCAACCAGGCAGGACTCCAGATTTTGGCTCTGGCAATTGTGGTTCAAATCCACATCCGGGAGCTTGCGCGGCGTGCTCGCCCGGCTTCGCGGCGCATAGCCGGCGCCGACGCGGGGTAGTACCCGGCGACGAGTTCGTGGCTCGCGCAGCGCGGTACCAGGCCCCTGACCTCGGCCAGGTCTCCGGGAGTTTCACCCGGCGCCGGAAAAAGTTCGCCCGCCCGTTGCGCAACCTACGGTCTCGTAGGTTACGGTTACGTAAGCGTATTCTGCAGCAGCCCTTGCCCATGGTGTGTGCGGAGCGTCATCCCACCGTCAACCCGGTACGAGTGCCAGGCGAGGACCCCGATGACAACAGCGACCGACACCACCACCGCCACCACTGCCCCCGACGTTCCCGGCCGCAAGCCCCTCGCTGACCTGCGCGAAGAGCCCAAGCAAAACGGCGAGAAGATCCTCGTGGGCGTCTTCGTGGCAGTCCCGATGCTCGCTCTGGTCGCCGCCATCCCGCTCGCCTGGGGCTGGGGCCTCGGCTGGCATGACGTGATCATCGCGATCGCCTTCTACTACTTCACCGGCCTCGGGATCAGTATCGGCTTCCACCGGTACTTCACGCACGGCTCGTTCAAGGCCAGGCAGGGCCTGCGGATCATGCTGGCCATCGCCGGCTCCATGGCGATCGAGGGCCCCGTGCTGACCTGGGTCGCCGATCACCGGCGCCACCACAAGTACAGCGACAGGGAGGGCGACCCGCACTCGCCGTGGCGGTTCGGAGACGACTGGAAGGCCCTGGCTAAGGGCCTGGCCTGGGCGCACATGGGCTGGCTGTTCGACGCTAACCACACCTCGCAGGAGAAGTTCTGCCCTGACCTGCTGGCCGACCGCCAGATCGCCAGGGTTTCCAGGTGGTTCCCCTGGCTTGTCGCCTTCTCGCTGCTGGGCCCGGCGCTGATCGGCGGCCTGTGGTCGTGGTCGTGGCAGGGCGCGGTGACGGCGTTCTTCTGGGCCAGCCTGGTCCGGGTGTCGTTCCTGCACCACGTGACCTGGTCGATCAACTCGATCTGCCACACGTTTGGCAAGGAGGAGTTCGAGGTCAGGGACAAGTCAAGGAACGTGAACTGGCTGGCCATCCTGTCCTTCGGCGAGTCCTGGCACAACCTGCACCACTCCGACCCGACCTGCGCTAGGCACGGCGCGCTGCGCGGCCAGATCGACACCGCGGCGCGCCTGATCTGGTTCTTCGAGAAGCTCGGCTGGGTCTACGACGTCCGCTGGCCAGACGAGTCCAGGCTCGGCCCGAAGCAGACCCGCACCCGGCGTCTCGGCGCGATGACGCGCCGGGCGAGCGACCCGTCGATTAGCCGCGCGCAAGCGTGACCGACATGATGGAGTCGTGACCAATCAGTCCCCCGCTTCCGGCCGCAGGAGAATGACCGGGAAGGAACGCCGGGCTCAGCTTCTGGACATCGGGCGCCGCCTGTTTGCCGAGCGCGGTCTGGACGGTACCTCCATCGAGGAGATCGCAGCCCAGGCCGGCGTGTCCAAGCCCGTGGTCTACGAGCACTTCGGCGGCAAGGAAGGCCTGTACGCGGTCGTCGTCGACCGCGAGGTCGAGCGCTTCCTCACCATGGCGACCACCTTGCTCGAGGGCGAGGACACCATGGCCAAGTTCGAGTTGGCCGCCGTTGAACTCCTGCGCTATATCCAGGAGAACTCCGACGGCTTCCGGATATTGGTGCGCGACTCCAACCCGACATCCGGGTCCGGCACGTTCGCAAGCCTTATCAGCGACATCGCCAGCCAGGTGGAGCACCTGCTCGGCGACGTGCTCAAGACCAGGGGCTACGACCCGCGGCTCGCGCCCGTCTACGCCCAGATGCTGGTCGGGATGGTCGCCTCGGCCGGCCAGTGGTGGCTGGACGCGCGCAAGCCCAAGCTCGAGGAGATGGCCGCGCACCTGGTGAACCTGGCCTGGAACGGCCTGCGCGAACTCGACCCCAAGCCGCGGCTTTCGCCCGAGGCGCTTGACCGGCTGCACGAGTCCGGCAAGTAAGCCGCGGCTGTCGCGATCCAGCAAGGCACAGAGCTGTAAGCCGGAGTAACTTATGGCTTTTGCGCTACTACGAAGACCCGCCGGAAGGGCAGCACCGTGCCGTAGCTCGCCGCCGGGTACGCCTCCCGTACCCGCTGGCCGTACTCGGCCAGGAAAGCCTCGGCCTCGGCCGGCCCGAGCACGTTCAGCACCGGGCGCAGGCCCGTGCCCTTGTACCACTCCGTCACCGGGTCGGGACCGGTCAGGACGTGCAGGTATGTGGTCGCCCATGCGTCAACGGCCAGCCCCAGGCCAGCCAGCAGGTCCAGGTACTCGGCGGGACTTGCCGACTGGCGGTTCAGCGGCACGCCAGCGAGCTGGTCGCGCCAGCGCGGCGAGGCGGCAAGCTCACGCAGGATGGCGTGGCTCGGCTGATCGAAGTTGCCGGGCAACTGGAACGCAAGCCAGCCCGAGTCCGCGAGGTACCCGGCCCAGCGCGGCAGCAGTTCGAGATGATCAGGGACCCACTGCAGCACGGCATTGGAAACGACCACGTCGACGGGTCGGTCAGGCCTCCAGTGGTGCACGTCCTCGACCCGGAACGACAAGCGGTCCGCTGCGGCCCTGCCAGCACCGGGCAGGTCGGCGAGCATCTGACTCGCCGCGGCGATCATCTCCGAGGAGGAGTCGATGCCCTCGACAGTCGCCGCGGGCCAGCGGCCGGCCAGCGCGGCCGTCAGCTGACCCGGCCCGCAGCCAAGGTCGGTGACGAAGGCAGGGGACTTCGCGTCGATCCGCGCGGTCAGGTCGAAGAACGGCCGGGATCGTTCGCTGGCGAAGCTCAGGTACTGGGCGGGGTCCCACATCGCAGCTAGCTCCCGTTATCTCTCGATGTCAAGATAGTGTCTGGCCGTTCCTATCTATCAGCCTAGACTTCTTGACGTCAAGAGATCTGCCGCATCCTGTCCTGGCCGAGACCGGGACCGCCTGGCCGCCGTGAAGTCTTGACATCGAGAGATATGCTTCTCAGCATGCCTGCCCCTGGCCGGTCCAGCGATCCGGCAACGCGGACGTCCGCGCGCGGCGCAGCCAGCCGCGCCGTCACCACCAGCGACAGTGCCCTGCGCGATGAGGTAGACGAGATCGTCGCGCGCTGGCAAGCCGAGCGGCCCGACCTCGATGTCGCACCCCTGCAGGTGCTGAGCCGGGTGTCGCGGCTCGCCCGGCACCTGGACCGCGCACGACGCGATGCGTTCGCCGCGCACGACCTTCAGATGTGGGAGTTCGACGTGCTGTCGGCGCTGCGCAGGCAGGGCCCGCCGTATCAGCTCAGTCCCGGCTCGCTGCTGCACGCGACGCTGGTGAGCTCGGGAACCATGACCAACAGGATCGACAGGCTCGCGCAGGCCGGCCTGGTGAGCCGCCATCCGGACCCGCTCGACAAGCGCGGCGTGCTGGTGCAGCTCACCGACCGCGGCCGGGCCACGGTCGACGCGGCGCTAGCGGACTTGCTCGCCCGGGAGCGCGAGCTGCTGGCAGGCCTCGACGCTGGCCAGCAGAACCATCTGGCTGCCCTGCTACGGATGCTGCTCGCGCCCTTCGACGCGGCCGGCGCACCAGACCAGTCCCTTTCCGCCAGCGGCTAGTAGCACGCAGCACGCCTGCGGCACACTGCCCGACCGCGTGCCACCGGCGCGCGACGAGCCGGGGCATCGCCGTGGCTGAGGCAAACTTGATTCAATGCGGATCGCGCGCCTGATAACTGGCCTGCTGCTCTCCTGCACCATGGCACTAGTGGCCGGCTGCGCGAGCACGTCCGCGCGGCATGCTGCCGTCCGCCCAGCCCGCGCATCCGGACCGCTGTACTACGTCTCTCTGGGCGACTCGCTGTCCCAGGGGATCCAGCCCAATGTGCTGGGCGTCAGCACTGCCACCAGCGACGGCTACCCCGACCGCATCTACGCGGTCCTGCAGGCGCACCAGCCCGCCTGGCGTCTCCTCAGGCTGGGGTGCTCGGGTGAGACGACCTCGACGATGATTCACGGCGGCATCTGCCATTACGCCGCGGGCTCGCAGCTCGCGGAAGCCGAACGGTTCCTGCGTGATCACCGGGGTCACATCGGGCTGATCACCATCGACATCGGCGCCAACGACCCGAACTCCTGCATTATCGGCTCGGTGTCCTTTGACACGATCATGAGTTGCATGGGTGACAGCATCAAGCGCACCACGGCCGACCTTCGGACGATCATGTCCGGTCTGCGGGCGGCCGCCGGACCGCACGTCACCATCCTGGCGATGAACTACTACGTGCCGGAGCTGGCCGGTTGGCTGGACGGCATGACCGGCAAGGAGATCGCTGTCCTGACCGAGCGTCTCGTCGCTGGCTACAACAGGCTGCTGGCGCGGGTCTACCGGCGGTACGGCGCCAGGATTGCCAACGTGTTCGGCGCGTTCCACAGCGCGGACTTCACCGACCAGGTCCGGCTGCCCGGCATCGGACAGGTGCCAAGGAACGTCGCCGCGATCTGCGAGTGGACCTGGGCCTGCGCGCGCTGGCCGCAGGGCCCCAACGAGCATGCCAACACACTGGGGTACAGCGTGATCGCGCTGGCGTTCCTGCTCGCCGACCCGCAGCTAACCCGCTGAGGTCTTGCCTCGGATGAACGCCGCGCCCGTGTATTCCGTAACGGCTGCAGCGCTTTCCCGCAACTC
>DASPWG010000034.1:0-14326 GCA_035621915.1 Streptosporangiaceae bacterium | reverse complement strand
GGCGTGATCTGCACGATCGTGCTGCCGGTGCCCTGCTCGTTCGACTTGTTGTTGAAGTTGCTGACGAGGACGCTGCCACGCTGCAGCCGTCCGGTGCTGTGCCTGACCACGAATACGCCGTAGGGGTTGAGGTCACCGTTGTGCGGCACCGTCGAGGCAAGCGTCTTCAGATGATGAAAATGATGGATAAATACGTGCGAGGTAGACGGCAGCGCCTCCGCTCCAGGCGCCGCCATGAACCCCGCGGTGGTGATGGCCCCTGCTGCTGCAACCGCAGCGACCAAGCGATGACGGACCCACATGCGATGCTCCCTCCGCAGGCTGGCCGGCTGCGGTGCCGGAACTCGCTAAGCCGGCTGACCGCTGGGCCGGGCGACGCGCCTGGTTGGCGGCGTCGCTCCCCCCGGAACGCGTCACCGGCCCTGCTGGTTCAGCCAGATCGGTGATTTCGCTTTTCTGCCGGTTTTGCGGGGAAGGCCCGCGCTTGCGGCTGGGCGCTAGCGCAGGTACTGCTGCGCGGTGGTTGGGTAGTCGTGGATCTCTTCCTTGGGAAACCAGACGCCGATCTCCTGCTCGGCCTCGGCCGAGTTGCCGGACGCGTGCACGAGGTTCGCCACCGCGATGCCGTGCTCATTCGCGTAGGCCCTGCTCATGTGCGCGAAGTCGCCACGGATCGTGCCAGGCGCGGCCTGGTCCGGGTAAGTCGCGCCCACCATCTTGCGGACGCAGGCGACGCATTCCACGCCCTCGAGCACCAGCGCTATCACCGGCCCGCTCTGCATGAACTCGGCCATGGCGTTGTAAACCACGGGACCGAACCGCTCTTCCAGGTCGAAGTAGTGGCGCCGGGTCAGGTCGGCGTCCATCCAGACCATCTTGGCGGCGACGATCTTCAGCAGGTTGTCCTCAAAGCGCCCGAGTATGCGCCCAGACAGACCCCTTGCGACGGCGTCAGGCTTGAGCAGCACCAGGGTCCGCTCGACTCCGGTGTCGTTACTCATGGCGTTCCTCTCGGTGCACGTTTGCCGCCCGTAGGGAAGCGGGCCCGCACAGCTTAGCGATCCCGGGTCGCTGCTCGCGCCGCGAGCCGGAGTTCGCTGCCAGGCGTGAGGCCGGGAAAGTCGGGCCTCGCGCGTTTTTTCCGGTAGGCCGCCCGGCAGAAAGCCGGATCGGATCGGACGAAGACCACATCGACGCTGCTAGTGACCTCTATTCTCGCTAGTCTCCTGTCTGCCGGGTAGCCCCGGCCCCGAGAACAGGGACCCGCATTCCGGCCGCGTGTCGGCCCGCGTCGGGTCCGGTAAGGCAGTGACGCTGTGGAAGACACCTGGGCGGCCAGGGACCTGCCGGTGCTCGCCGCGACTGTGGGCCTGCTCGAGCAGAGCTACATGGTCACGGTCACCGACATCGCGGCCAGGACCGGGCTTGCCGAGCAGGACGTGGCACGATCCCTGGAAGCACTCGATCCCGTCTACGTCGACTTCCGCAAGACCACCACCGGCGGGGACCCGACGTTCTGGTACGTGCATAAGGCCACCCCGGCAGCCCGGCAGGCCGTCGGGCAGTGGCCGACGGGGGACACGCTGATCAGCCGGCTGGCGGACGAGCTTTCGGCGGCGGCCCGGGCCGAGCACGACTCCGAGCGCAAGGGCCTGCTGTCCTACGCGGCCCGCCTGGTCGGAGACACCCTGCGCGAGGTGAGCGTGCGGGCAGCCGACGCCGTGCTCGGCCCCGCCGTGGCCAGCATGGCGCCGTCCGAGCCTGATCCGGCCGCGCCAGCTGACCGGCCGGGCTGACGGCCGGCTGGGCTGGCAGGTCGCGCCGTCCTGCTGGCCAGGCCGCAGCCATGATCGCGTCGCCGGCCTCGCTCCTAGGGATGTGCAGGGCCTGAGGGCCCGTCGTGCAGCGGGTCCCGGTCATCGCCCTTGCCGGGCATCGGCTGCCGCCCCCGCGGCGGGCGGAGCGGCGGTATCTGCGGGGTCTGCTTGTGCCGCCGCGGGCCCGACCAGAGCGCCGGCACCACGTCAAGCTCGTAGGCGATCGCGTACGCCGCGGCCTCGTAGTTGACCCGCCAGCCGACGAAGTCCGGCCACGCGTCCGCAGCGTTTCGCTCGATAGGGAATTCCACCTGCTCCATCCGCGAGATGGCGTCGAGGAATTCCTCGTAGCTGAGAGAGATGCCGCGTTCGACATCAGGTTCCTGCGGGATGTCGATTCGCATCGCCCTGGCGATCTCCTGCAGGCAGGTGAATCCGGAGCGCAGGCAGAGCCGTGCGGGGACCGTCGGCGCCGCCTGCGGTGACAGCGAGAGGTACAGCGCGGCAGAGTCCAGCACCGCCAGCAGGCTGGTCACCCAGGACGACAGCGCTTTCGGCGACCGGAACCTGACCAGCGGCAGGTAAGTGGTATGGCTCTCGGCCACGTCGGATGCCCACCGTTCCCAGTCGCCGTAAAGGTCAGGCAGCGTGTTGACCGACGACACGCCGGAGCCGAGCGCGTAGTGAGTCCGTGCCAGCAGCTCAGGGCCCCAGCTAGGCACGCCAGCCCGCGCGTTCAGCAGCGCCACCTCTGTCTCCCGGCGGTTGAACGCGGAGTACAGCGTGGGCAGGTAGGCGATCTGCAGCGTCACGGTGATGATGCCCGCCAGCGAGGCGACGTCCAGGATCGCCTGCTGGTAGCCGCCGCGCGCCCGGTCGGTGCCGATCTCCCACAGGCCCGGCCCGGCGACCGCGAAGGCTCTGGTGATGCCGCCGGGCACCAGCGCCCAGAAGATCAGCGAGAAGCCGAGGAAGAAGAAGAGCAGCCATCCGAGCAGCTGGCAGATCAGCAGCGTGGCGGCGTGCGCGGACTGGATCCGGTCGCGCCGCTTGAAGTCCGGTGCCCGCTTGGTGGCCAGCAGGAAGCCGGCCCTGACAAGCTGATCGATCCGCCGGCTCAGCCAGTTGACGACCGGCCGCGGCACTATCAGCGTGCCGACGACACTGGATGCCGCAGTAGCCACCAGCAGCACCCCGACGACAGCGGCGATGTCACGGGCGATCGGCGGCACGACCATTGGCTCTCCCTCGCGCGGGCGGTCCGACGGTGGCGCTGCGGCAGACTAACGCAGCGCTGGCTGGCGCACCCGCCCATTCTCAGCGGGCGTCATTCTCGGCGTGGCGCCGGCGCGGTCAGCCGACATTCCTGCCGCAGTGGACGCGGCTGGCTTTCTCGCCGCCGCGAGTGCGCCGTCAGCGGCATCCTTCCAGAAGTGGCCCATCGACCGGCTGTCGGTGCTCAGCCTCGTGGCGCTCGCTGCCAGGATGGGCGCCGATCCCGCGGCGTGACCGCTGCGCTGGTTGGCCGGCCTGGCCGGCACGCTCGCGTATTCGGTGGCCGCTAGCTGCCGGCAAACTCCGCTAGTTGTCGGCAAACTCCGCCCGCACGCCGAGCAGCCGCACTGGCCTTCTGTCAGTGAACTTCTCCAGCGCCGCCAGCGCCGCCTGCTCGATCGCGGCCTGATCGCTGGTGGGCTCGGCGAGCGGCACGCCATGCGTGCTGGTGAAGAACGGCCTGTACCTGACCTTGACCACGATCCTGACCGCCGGCCGCGCTTCCGCCAGCACGTCCGCGGTCACCTGCGCGGCCAGGCTGGCTATCTTGGCGCGGACCTGCCCCCAGTCGGTCAGGTCCTGCTGGAAGGTGACTTCGCGGCCACGTGAGCGAGGCACGTACGGATCGGGGCTGACCTCGCTCGAGCCGACACCGCGAGCCGTCAGCACAAGCCAGGGCCCGGTGGTGGGGCCGAAACGCGCGGCGACGGTGGCCACGTCGGCTGCGGCCAGCTGCCGGACCGTGCCGATGCCAAGCTCGGCGAGCTTCTGCGCGGTCTTCGCGCCGATACCCCACAGCGCGCTGACGTTCTCGTCGCCCAGGACCTGGTACCAGTTCTCGTAGGTAATACGGAACACGCCGGCCGGCTTGCCGTAGCCGGTGGCGAGCTTGGCCTGCAGCCTGTTCTCGCCGATGCCGACGCTGCAGGCTAGCTGCGTCGCGGCCAGCACCCGCTCCTGCACCCGCCGCGCGAATGCTTCCGGCTCGGTGGTCTCCACTGCGAGGAACGCCTCGTCCCAGCCCATCACCTCGGTCACCGGGGCGAGTTCCCGCAGCACCGTCATGACCTCGTCCGACGCCGCCTCGTACGCGCCGCGGTCGACCGGCAGGAAGACCGCGTCCGGGCAGCGGCGAGCCGCGGTGCGCAGCGGCAGCCCGGAGTGGACGCCGTACTCCCGTGCCTCGTAGGAGGCCGTCGAGACCACGCCCCGCTTGGCCGGATCGCCGTCGCCTCCCACCACGACCGGCAGCCCGCGCAGTTCCGGGCGGCGCAGTACCTCCACCGCCGCGATGAACTGGTCGAGGTCCACGTGCAGGATCCACCGGGTCACGTGCTCAGTCTGGCAAAGCTCCGGTGCCGCGGGCCCGGCCACTAGGCTCGGGCCATGCCGGCCAAGGGTGGGACACGCGCGACCGACGTGCTTGCCAGCAGCGGCATCGCGCATACCGTGCATCGCTACGTCCACGACCCGCGGCACCCGTCTTACGGCCAGGAGGCCAGCGACGCGCTCGGCGTCCCGCCCGAGCGGGTCTTCAAGACCCTGGTGGCCGATGTCGACGGCCAGCTCACGGTTGCGGTGGTGCCGGTCGCAGGCAGCCTTGACCTGAAGGCGCTGGCCGCGGCGGTCGGCGGGAAGAAGGCCGCGATGGCCGACCCTGCTGCCGCGGAGCGCGCCACCGGCTACGTCACCGGCGGCATCACCTCGATCGGCTTGCGCAAGCGGCTGCCGGTGGTGGTCGACTCCTCGGCGCTCGACCACGTCACCGTCTTCTGCAGCGCCGGGCAGCGCGGCGTCGAGATCGAGCTTGCCCCGGCCGACCTGGTGGCTGCCGCCGCGGCGCGAGTCGCGCCGATCGGCAGACCGTAACAAAAGGGCCCTGGCGCGCCCGGCGGCCTCGCTCTACAGTCGCAACAAGTGCTCTGACAGACCGCTAGATCCCCCTGACCCTGGGAGCTTTCATGGCCGCTGCAGATGCCGTACTCGGAACCGATGGAACGCTCGCAGTCCAGGAGAAGGCGAAGCTGCGGCGCGTGCTCGGCCGGTTCGACCTGGTGCTGTTCACCGCCTGTGCGATCGTCGGCCTGGACAGCGTGGCGCAGGCAGCCGAGGCGGGCGCGCAGGCCATCACCTGGCTGGCGATCTCGCTGGTGCTGTTCCTGATTCCGTACGGGATGCTCACCGCCGAACTCGGGGCGGCGTTCCCGGTCGAGGGCGGACCGTACGAGTGGGCGCGGATGGCCTTCGGCCGGCCGGCGGGCGCGGTGACCGCCATCCTGTACTGGCTGTCCAACCCGCTGTGGGTGGGCGGCACGCTGACGGCCGCCACCATCGCGGCCTTCAACTTGTTCGTGCTGTCGAAGCCCATGAGCACGACGTGGGAGATCGTCGTCGGGCTGGTGTTCACCTGGGTGACGGTCGCGCTCGCGATCATCGCGTTCCGGATCGGCAAGTGGGGCCCGAACATCGGCACCTTCGTGAAGATCGCCGTGGTCGGAATCTTCACCGCGCTGTTCATCGCCTTCCTGGTCAAGCACGGCCGGCCTGCGGGCGCCTCGACCGTCAGCGACCTGAAGCCGTCGCTTGATGGCTTCCTGACCGCGATCGGCATCCTGGTGTTCCTGTGGGTTGGATTCGAGCTGTCCAACGGCGCCTCGGAGGAGATGCGCAACCCCAAGCGGGACGTGCCCAGGATGATCGTCAGCTCGGGCGTCATCGCGGCGATTCTCTACGGGCTCGTAATCCTCGGCATCGTGCTGGTCATTCCAAGCAAGGGACTGGTGAACGTCAGCGGATTCGAGGCCGCTTACTCGTCGGTGGCCAGCGGCGTGCTGCACTCGCACCCGCTGAACGTGCTGTTCGCGATCTTGATCATTGTCACGCTGGTTGGCAGCGGATCGGTGTGGCTCGAGGGTGCCGACCGAACCCAGGCCATCGCCGCCCTGGACGGAGCCGCGCCCGGCTGGATGGGCAGGTTCACCAGCTTCGGCACCCCGATCGCGGTCAACCTGTCATCCGGCGTGGTCGCGTCGGTCATGTGCGTGATCGTGTTCGTAGCGACGCACGGCAGCCTGGAGAGCTTCTTCGCCGTCATGCTGGCGCTGACGGTCTCCAGCACGACGCTCAGTTACCTGTTCATCTTCCCGGCGCTGACGATCCTGCGGCGGCGCTACCCGAACGCCGACCGGCCGTACCGGGTGCCGGGCGGCGCTCTCGGCGCCTGGGCCGCCGTGATCATCACCGAGCTGTTCGTCATCGTGACGGTGATCACGCTGGTCTGGCCGGGGGCGATCAACGCGATGTTCGGCCAGTCCTACTCGATGGAGGCGAACTGGGGCGTCGACCGCCGGTTCTTCGAGTGGACCACGATCAGCTCGCTGGTCGCGATGGTTGCGCTCGGGATGGTGTTCTGGCTGCTCGGCGAGCGCAAGCGGCGGGCCGGGCTCGTCGGCATCGAGATCTCGGAGGCTAGCCTGGCTCAGGTGAGCACCAGGCAGGATGACTGACGAGGCGGGCGGCGCAGGACGCTTCGGCGTCCGGTCCATGGTCGCGCCGCTGCGCCGTGTGCTGCTGCGCAGCCCCGCGACCTCCGGCGACTTCGCCGCGGCGGACTGGCGGCAGCCCGACCCGGTGCTGCTCGGCCGCCAGCATGAGCGCCTTGGCCAGCTGCTCACCGACCTCGGCTGCGAGGTGGAACTCGCGGCGGCAGCCGACGACATGGTCGACGCGACCTACGTCAGGGACCCTGGCATGGTGACCGGGCACGGCGCCGTGCTGTTCCAGATGGTCAAGCCCGCCAGGGCGCAGGAACCTGGACTGCTCGGGCTCTCGCTGGAAGCGGCGGGCGTGCCCGTCACGGCGGAGCTGACCGGGTCGGCGCGCGCTGACGGCGGCGACATCATCTGGCTGGACGAGAGCGCGGTGCTGGTCGGCCGCAGTTACCGCACCAACGCCGAGGGGGTCCGCCAGCTGCGCTCCATCCTGGCCGCACAGGGCGTGCGGGTGGCCTCGGTCGACCTGCCGCATGACCGTGGCCCGGACCACGTGCTGCACCTGATGTCGGTGATCTCGCCGGTCGATGAAGACCTGGCCGTTGTCTACCCGCCGCTGGCCCCGGTGCCGCTGATGGAGGAGCTTGCCGCACGCGGCGTCCGCGTCGTCGCTGTCCCGGCGCCCGAGTACCACACCATGGCCTGCAACGTGCTGGCGGTGCGGCCCAGGGTGGTCGTGATGCTGGACGGTAACCCGCAGACGCGCGCGGCGCTCGAGGCGGCTGGCTGCGAGGTACACGTCTACGACGGGTCGGAGATCTCGGTCAAGGGTGACGGCGGCCCCACCTGCCTGACCCAGCCGATCCTGCGGGCAGCCTGACTGAGCGGTTACTGGCAGCGCCTCGGCGGCCGGGACTGGAGCCAGCACGGCGCAGCTTCGGTAGCTGGATGCGACTCCCTGGCAGTTTCAGTCATGATCACGTCCGATATATTCTGGTTTAGCTGACTGAAACTGTCAGGAAGTCGTGCTCGTGGCGCCGACCGATGTAGCTGGAGCAGCTAATTGCCCCATTTTGGCGGGCGTTTACTCCGAAATCGGTCGACTGAGCTCCGGGCCGTGCCGGCGCTCAGCGGACGCCGTGCGGGCGGAACTGGACGCTGATCCGCGGCCCTGTCGGCCGCGCCGTCTTCGGCACCGCGTGCTGCCAGGTCCGCTGGCAGCTGCCGCCCATCACGATCAGGTCGCCGTGGCCCAGGTCGTAGCGCAGCGTCGGGCCGCCGCCACCGACCGGACGCAGCAGCAGCGCGCGCGGCGTGCCGAGCGACAGGATGGCCACCATGGTGTCCTGCGTGGAGCCGCGGCCGATCGTGTCGCCGTGCCACGCGACACTGTCACGGCCGTCCCGGTACAGGCACAGGCCGGCGGTGACGAACCGCTCGCCAAGTTCCGCGCCGTAGTGCTCGTCCAGCGCGTCCCGCGCCTGCACTAGCAGCGGGTCAGGCAGTTCCTCCCCCTCGGCGTAGAAGCACAGCAGCCGCGGCACGTCGACGACCCGGTCGTACATCCTGCGCCGCTCCTCGCGCCAGGGAACCGCCGTGCTCAGCCGGGCGAACAGCTCATCCGCCCCGGCCAGCCAGGCCGGGCGGACGTCCACCCACGCGCCGTCAGCCAGCTCCGTCCGCCTGACCGTGCCGCCGAGGGGGCCGAGCCCTGGCTCCTCGGTGAGATCAAGAAGGGAACCCTGCAGCGATGCGTTCATACATTCGATCGTACCGCCACGTTCCAATATGTATTCGAATTAGGAACGCGAAAATTGTGGTGCTGGCCGGCAGTTGGGCTAGCTACCGTGTGGGAATCACGGGGAGGCGGGGAGATGGAGCAGCTGAGCAAGCGGCTGATGAACTGGGCGTCGATCTTGGACGACAAGACCCGCGCTCAGGCGGAGCGGGCTGCCTCGATGCCGTTCGTCTACCCGCACATCGCGCTAATGCCGGACGCGCACCTAGGCCTGGGCGCGACCGTGGGTTCCGTTATACCGACAATTCGCTCTATAATGCCTGCCGCGGTCGGAGTCGACATCGGCTGCGGCATGATCGCGGTCCGCACGCAGTTCACCGCCGCGGATGTGGCGGCCCGCGGCAAGCTCGGGCCGCTGCGGGAGGCGATCGAGCGGGCGATCCCGCTGTCGGCAGGCCAGTACAACCGGGCCGTGGCTGACGAGGGCACCAGGCAGCGCATCGCCGAGCTGGAGGAGCGTGACGGCTGCGCCAGCGCGGACCAGATCGCCGGGAACTGGCGGCTGCAGCTTGGCAGCCTCGGCTCGGGTAACCACTTCATCGAGGTCAGCCTGGACGAGGCGGACCGGGTCTGGCTGTTCTTGCACTCTGGCTCGCGCGGCGTGGGCAACAAGCTGGCCAGCAAGCACATCAAGGTTGCCCGGCAGATGTGCGAGAAGTGGTGGATCCAGCTGCCCGATGCCGACCTGGCCTACCTGGCGCAGGATACGGCCGAGTTCTGGTCCTACATCCGGGACCTGCGCTGGGCGCAGCACTTCGCGCTGCTCAACCGCGCGGAGATGATGGCGCGGGTGATCGGCTGCCTGCAGCAGTGGATGGGCCAGGACGTGATCGCCAGCGAGACGGTGAACTGCCATCACAACTACACCGAGCAGGAGGAGCACCTCGGCGAGCTGGTGTGGCTATCGCGCAAGGGCGCCATCGACGCGTCGGCCGGCCGGCCCGGACTGATTCCAGGGTCGATGGGCACCCGGTCCTACGTGGTGACGGGCAAGGGCAGCAAGCTCGCGCTGAACTCGGCCCCGCACGGGGCGGGGCGTGCGTTCAGCCGGTCGGCTGCGCGCCGGACGTTCAGCCGCGCGCAGCTTGACGCTGCGATGACGGGCATCGAGTGGCGCCACACGGACGCGTTCCTGGACGAGATCCCGGCCGCGTACAAGGACGTCGACCAGGTTATGGCCGACGCGAGCGACCTGGTTGAGGTGCGGCACACGCTGCGCCAGATCGTCAACGTCAAGGGCGACTAGGGGTGGCGGGTCGCTGGCGCCCTGGCCGGTGACCATGGGCCCAGGCCGGTGACCAGGAGCCCGGCCGGTGGCTAGGGGCCCGGCAGGTCAGGACCCTGGGCACTGCACGCCGGGCGTAGCGGCGGTGCCTTCAAGGGCCCTGCGGGCCGAGGCCTGCTCGTGCTCGATGACGTGCATGACCGCGTTGATGAGGGCCAGGTGCGTGAATGCCTGCGGGAAGTTGCCCAGGTGCCTGCCCGAGCTTGCCTCGATCTCCTCGGCGTACAGCAGCAGCGGGCTGGCGTGAGACAGGACCTTGTTGCACAGGTCGCGGGCCCGGCGGTGCTCGCCGATCTCCTCCAGGGCCGAGACCAGCCAGAACGAGCAGATCGTGAAGGTGCCTTCCTTGCTTTTCAGCCCGTCGTCGGTCTCGTCGACGCGGTAGCGCAGGACCAGGCCATCCTCGGTGAGCTCGTCGGCGATGGCTAGCACCGTGGCCCTGATCCGCGGGTCGTCGGGTGGCAGGAACCGCAGCAGCGGCATGAGCAGCTGCGATGCGTCCAGCGCGTTGGTCTCGTAGTGCTGGCAGAAGACGCCGCGGTCGTCCAGCGCGTTCGCGCAGATGTCGGCATGAATCTCGTCGGCCGCTTCCTGCCACCGCTCGGCGGTAACCGCGTCGTCGCGGACCCTGGCCAGCCTGGCACCGCGGTCGGCGGCAACCCAGCACATCATCTTGGACGAGGTGAAGTGCTTGGGCTCGCCGCGGATCTCCCAGATCCCGTGGTCGGGCTCGCGCCAGTGCTGCAGCGCGTGCTCCACCTGGTTGCGCGCCATCTGCCAGACCCGGTCGTCGAGCCGGTCCCTGGACCTGGTGGTCAGGTACAGCGAGTCGAGCACCGCTCCCCAGACGTCGTTCTGCCGCTGGCAGAACGCGTCGTTGCCGATGCGCACCGGCTTGGCGCCCTGGTAGCCGTGCAGGTGATCGAGGACCTGCTCGGACAGGTCGCTCCTGCCGTCGATGCCGTAGACGATCTGCATGTCGCCGCGGTCACGCTCGACGACCTCGGTGAGGAACGCGAAGTAGTCGTCGGCCTCCCAGTCGAAGCCGAGCGTGAACAGCCCCCACAGGGCGAAGGTCGCGTCCCTGATCCAGCTATAGCGGTAATCCCAGTTGCGCTGGCCGCCTGGCGTCTCAGGCAGCGAGGTCGTGGCGGCGGCGGCGATGGCGCCGGTCGGCGCGAACGTCAGGCCCTTGAGCGTCAGCGCGCTGCGGGTCAGGTAGCTGCGCCAGCGGTGGTCTGGGAAGTTGCCCCGTGCCAGCCAGTGCTGCCAGTGGTGCGCGGTCCAGACCTGACGGCGGTACGCCTCGTCGTAGGTGGCCGGGGGCGCCATGCTGCCCCAGGACAGCGCGCAGAACCGGGTGTCCCCCTCGTGCAGCAGCGTGCGCGCCCGCGCGCTCGGCCCCTCGATGCCGATCCTGATGTCGGAGGTGAGCGTCAGCGTCAGGTCGCCGCTGGTGACCGCCGCCTGATAAAACTCGCGGTTGGTGCGATGCCAGTTCTCCCGGCGCCTGCCGTAGTCGAACACGGGCTCGCAGTTCAGGGTGAGCTGCACGGTGCCGTTCACGCAGCGGACCGTGCGCAGCAGGATGTGCTCCGCGTCGTAGTCGGTCGGCGGCCTGGTGTGCGAGCTGGTCTCGGGGTGGCTGTGCCGCCATGGTCCCATCAGCAGGCAGTCACGGACGATGATCCAGCCCTCGCCGCAGTCCCAGCTGGTCTCCACGACCATCGTTCCCGGCAGGTAACGCCGGTCGGCGGGCACTGAGACGTTCTCCGGGCCGAACAGGAACCGGCCGGCGTCCCGGTCGAGTATCGCGCCGAACACGCTCGGGCAGTCCATCCGGGGCAGGCACAGCCACTCGATCGCGCTGGTGGGCGCGACCAGCGCGGTCACCTCGCAGTCGGACAGGAATCCGTAGTCGGCAATCGGCGGGTACGGCGAGAACTCGGTGGCCAGCCTGTGCAGCCGCGCTGACCCGTCCGGTGACACCTCATCGTCCGCGGGCTTCGTGCTCGCCTGGTAGCTCGGTGTCGCCGTGCCGGGTTTCCGGCCGTTAGCCGTCATATCGGCTAAGTGCCCGTGGCGTCGGCCCGATAATCGTTTTAGCCCGCTGGCCGGGGCTGAGCTCGGGCCTAGCCCTGCTCCCTGGCGGCCAGCCAGTCCGCGAACACGATGGTGCCGCGGACGTCCGGGTCGGTTGCGGTCAGCGCGCCCTGCCTGAGCTCCCGCCCGGTCTTGCCGGGCAGCGGCACCGGCAGCAGCAGCGCGGGCCGGCCGGTCACCCGGCGCCACGTCCTTGCCAGCTCCGCCGCGGTGCGGACCTCCGGGCCGGCCACTTGCAGCCGGCCGTGCCGCGGCTGGCCCTCGGTGACGTCGGCAACCGCCACGGCTACCTCGGCGGCCGCGACCGTCTGCAGCGGGAAGCGCGGCGCCGGCAGCACCCGGAACTTCCCGGCCGCGCCGAACGCGGCCGCAGCCAGCTCGTGAAACTGGGTCGCCTGCACGATGCTCCACGGCACCGGCCCCTGCTCGACGACACGCTCCTGGTCGGTCTTGACCCTGTAATAGCCGAACGGCACGCGGTTGCAGCCGACGATCGACACGCACACGTGGTGGGTCACGCCGGCGGCGTTGCCGGCGGCCAGCAGCCGCCTTGACCCCTCGACCAGGACATGCGCCGCACCGCGCGTGGCGTTGCTGGCGTCCACGACCGCGGCGCAGCCCTCGAGCGCGGCTGCGAGACCCTCGCCGGTGGTCAGGTCCACCCGGTACTCGCCGCTGCGGCTGAGCACCCGCACATCGTGCCCGCGCCTGGCCAGCTCGGCCGTGACGTAGCTGCCGAGCGTTCCCCTGCCCCCGACGATCGCGATTCTCATGCCTATCCAGACGAGGTAGCCGCCAGTCCTGTGACAGTCCTACCCCAGCTCGATGACGGTCCAGTCGCCGACAGGCCGGTAGCCGAGCCGCGGGTAGAGGGCATTGCTGGTGGGGTTGGCCAGGTCGGTGTAGAGCACCACCTCGGCGCCAGCGTCCAGCGCCTGCCGGCTCACCGCGCTCGTCACCGCCCCGCCGTAACCCCGGCCGCGATGCGCCGGCGGGGTGTAGACGGCGCCGACCCGGCAGACCCCGGCAACCTGGCGGGTCAGGCTGGCCATGGCGACCGGCTCACCGCGCCCGTCCGCCCACACGGTGATGCCGCCGTGGCTGAGCTTGTCGTCGAGGTCGCGGCCGAGCACGGTTCCTGTCTCCGCCGCGAACTCGGCGTGCCACGCCGTGAGCAGGCCAAAGTCTGAGCGGTCGGCGAGACGGGCAGCGCCGGGCGCAGTGGCGGGGGTCAGGCCCGCCAGCCGGAACAGCCGCATGCTGGTCCTGACAGCGGTGCCGCCACCAGTGACCCGCGTCCAGGCGGCGCCCAGGGCGGCCGCGTCCGGCTCGGCCAGGTTCGCCGCTTGCGGCTGGTACACCGCGAGCAGGCCGGCGAGCTCGTCGGCGCTGCCATCGGGAAGGCCCGCGATCAGCACAGGGAACGGCGGGGTCTGCAGCAGCGCGCCGTCGGCGACGCCGGGCGTCGTCTCATGCCAGCCGAACAGCGGCCGGTGCTGGGTGTAGATCGCCGCGCCGCTGTGCTGGACGGACTCGAGCACCGTCAGCGGGACAGTGTTGCGGACCGGGTCAGCGCGCAGCCAGCCGTCGGCGGCAGCGAGGAAGTCGATAATGCTGTGCGTCAGCTGCCAGGTCACCGGATCATCCTGGCGGGCGGCAGCGCCGGCTCGCACCTGGATATCGTCGGCCGGCGCCGGCGGCCGCACGCGGGTCCGGCGCTCGGTTATCGTCGGGTGCATAGGGTGAGGCCCGGTCGGATTCGGGCAGGCGCACCGGAAGGCGGCAGGTCATGCGGGTAGTCGTGATCAGGCATCACGAGGTCGACGACGCGGGGTTCATCGGCGCCGCCTTCGCGGCGCGGGGCGCCGAGCTGAGCGTGCACCTGTTTCCCGCGGACGGCGCGCTGCCTTCGCTGGCCGGCGTCGATCACATCGTCGTCCTCGGCGCGGCATGGTCGGTATACGACCACGAGAAAGTCGGATCCTGGATCGACGCCGAGCTTGCGTGGCTGCGGTCCGCCGATGATGCTGGCGTTTCCATCCTGGGCATCTGCTTCGGCGCGCAGGCGCTTGCAACTGCCTTCGGCGGCAGGGTCGAGGCGGCCCCTCGCAAGGAGATCGGCTGGACCACCGTGGAGTCGCTCGACCCTGACCTGATCGAGCCGGGCCCGTGGCTGGAGTTCCACGGGGACCAGTGCATCCTGCCTGCCGGGGCGGTCCTGCTGGCCAGGAACGAGGTCTGCGTGCAGGCGTTTCGCATCGGCCGCCACCTGGCCGTCCAGTTCCATCCGGAGGTCGACGGCGCGCAGGTACGGCGGTGGCTCGCCGACGGCGGGCAGGCCGAGGCCGAGGCGGAGGGTCAGGACCCGCTCGCGCTGGCGGCCAGGACCGATGCGGAGGAGCCGGAGGCCGCCGCGCGCGCGGACCGGCTCGTCGCGGCAGCCCTGCGGCTTGCCGCTGCGGCCCCGCAGCCGGTCACCGCCTCGGCCGCCACCCGCTGATCTCGCCGGGATAGCGCTGCCCAGCACGGCCGCGCCAGCACGGCCGCGCCAGCACGG
>DASPWG010000033.1:0-2513 GCA_035621915.1 Streptosporangiaceae bacterium | reverse complement strand
GCCGGGCCGCCCGGCGCCGGGCCTTGGCCTGGTCCGCTACGCGGCGGGGCTGGCTACGCCCCGGCCGTGGTTTGCCATCGGCGGCATCGACGAGCAGACCCTTGATGAGGTGCTGGCCGCTGGCGCGACCCGCATCGTGGTGGTCCGAGCCATCACCGAGGCCGACAAGCCGGGAGCCGCCGCCGCGCGCCTGGCGGCCCGGCTGCAGGCCCATGCTGCGGGCTAGCATCGCGGCGGCCCGCGTCGATCCAGGGGCCGGTACGACACGTTCATCCACCACGGACTGCCGCCGGGCCCGATCGACTCGCCCGACACTGCGGCTATCAGCGCCGTGCTGTGCCCGTCGCCGCGGTCGGCCGCGCTCGTATGCCGATCCGCGACATTGTGCGAGTTCAGGAACGCAAAGCATCACATAACCGGCGCCCGAGTGACTGCAACTCGCACAATGTCGTTTCTAGCCGGGCCTGGGCGCTCCGCTCAGTCACTTTGGGTGACTGCGGATCGGAACACCGTCGCTCCAGGTCACAGCGGCGTGGTCTAGTCGGTCTGAGTGACCTTGCACAGGCCGTGCGGGTTGTCGCGGTCGAAACCGATCGTGCCCGAGGAGATGCCCTAGTGACATGTGCAGCTGAATGTCGGCGGCTGGCCGCCCGCTGGGGCAGCTAGCAGCCGGTGCAGCGCCTCGGCGAGGGTGTCGTGGTCGTACTTGTTTGCGGCTCCTTACAGCTCGGGTCGGCCTGCCCCCGTCGGCATATATCCGCTAGCTGCCGCCCGGCGGGTGGGCCTAGCATCGCGGCGTGGCGCAGCGAGTCCTGATCTACGGCGTGACCGGATCCGGCAAGACCACGCTGGCAGCCAGGCTGGCCGAGCGGACCGGGCTGCCATTCCACTGCGTTGATGACCTCACCTGGGAACCAGGCTGGGTAGCGGTGCCGCCGGAGGAGCAGCGCCGTCGTATTGCCACGATCTGCGCGCAGCAAAGCTGGATTCTCGACCATGGTTATAGCTCGTGGATCGAACTGCCGCTGGCCCGAGCTGACCTCATCGTCGGGCTTGACTACCCGCGCTGGCGGTCGCTGTCGCGGCTGATCTGGCGGACGCTCAGCCGGGCGATAGATCACCGGCAGATCTGCAACGGCAATACTGAATCGTTCCGGCAGGCGTTCTCGAAGAACTCGATCATCGTCTGGCACTTCCGGTCGTTTGCGAACAAGCGCCGCCGTATCAGGCAATGGCAGCGCGATCCGGACATGCCCGAGGTGATACTGCTCACGTCGCCTGCAGCCACCAGACGCTGGCTCGCCAGTCAGGGAAAGGCGGCCCAGTCAGCTTCCAGGCCACGACCGGCCAGAGCTGGCTGACGGAGGCTGCAGTCGGCCTGGTGCAGGCTTCGCGCGCCGCGCGGCGAACGCCAGGCGCGGACTTTGGCCGCGGCGGCTGGCTTCTAGTGCGCCCTGGCGGTCGCCAGCACGGCCAGCTCGGTAAGCGCCTGGCGGGCTGGCTCGGTGATCGGCGCGCCGTCCAGCGCCGCGATCGCTTCCTTGACGCTTGCGCTGATCAGCGTCTCGCACTCGGCCAGCGCGCCGCTGTCAGTGATGACGGCGCGGACCTGGGCGGCACCGGCCTCGGTCAGGCGACGGTCGCCCAGGTGCCGGTCGAGTACCCGCAGCTGCGCTGCGCTCGCCCGCTCCCTGGTCAGCGCGATCAGCACGGTTCGCTTTCCCTCGCTGATGTCGCCGGTCACCGGCTTGCCGGTAACGGCCGGGTCGCCGAAGACGCCAAGGATGTCGTCGCGCAGCTGGTAGGCGGTGCCAAGCGGCAGCCCGTACTCGGTGCACGTCTCCGCCACCTCGGGGGGTCCTCCGGCTAGGGCCGCACCTAGGTGCAGCGGGCGCTCGATGGTGTACTTGGCGGTCTTATAGAGCACCACCCGCATCGCGCTCTGCACGGTCTCTGTCCTGGTCATCTGGTTGACCAGGTCCAGGTACTGCCCGGACACGACCTCGGTGCGCATGGCGTTCAGCACCGGCTGGCCTCGCTGCAGCGCGTGCGCGGCCAGCCCGCTGCCGTGGTAGAGCTCGTCGGTCCATGCCAGCAGGGCATCGCCGATAAGGATCGCGGTGCCCGCTCCGAAGGCCTCAGCGGCGTCCGCGAACCCAGCATCGGCCATCCTGGCGCTGAACTGGCGGTGCACCGCGGGCATCCCGCGCCGGGTATTGCTGGCGTCCATCACGTCGTCATGGACCAGCGCGCTGGCGTGCAGCAGTTCCAGCGCGGCTGCCGCGACGTAAATCTCCGGGCAGTCCTCGCCGCCCGCCGCCCGCCAGCCCCAGTAGCAGAAGGCGGGCCGCAGCCGCTTGCCGCCCGCCAGCAGGCCCATCATGACGTCGATCCAAACAAGCATGTCCGCGCCCACCGCGCTGAGCACCGCGCGCTGTTCCGCCAGGAACCGCTCGAGCGCGTCGGCGACCGCGGCGCGGATGGCGGCGAGGCCTGCCGGATCAGTTGCCATG
>DASPWG010000032.1:0-4744 GCA_035621915.1 Streptosporangiaceae bacterium | reverse complement strand
GATCCTCAGCCGTCACACCGGCCACCCGGTGGCGAAGATCCGCGCCGACACCGACCGGAACAAGACCTTCAGCGCCCGCGAGGCCATCGAGTACGGGCTGGCGGACGAGGTCATCGCGAGCCGCAAGGCCGCCGCGACGCTGACGGCCGCGGGCTGAGAAGAGCTCCGAGCCGTGGAGCGGCTGCCGCTGCGCGGACGGTGATGTGCCGCGAGCCGCTCCGACGACGCCCGCTACGATTCTGCGACTGTGACATCACCGACGATTCCGGGCGCCGAGCCGGCCGCCTATCATCAGCAGCGCTTCGAGCCCCCGCCAGGCGCGACTGAGCTGCTGCTGGTGCGGCACGGCCAGTCGCAGGCCTACCTGGATGGCAGCCCGTTCGCGCTGGTGGGCGGCCAGGGCGATCCGCCACTCTCAGATGCGGGCGAGGAGCAGGCGCGCCGGGTCGGCGCCAGGCTGGCCGCCGAGGGCGTCGATGCCATCTACGTGACGCCGCTGCAGCGGACTGCGCAGACCGCCGCGCCGCTGGCCCGCCAGCTTGGGCTGGACTGCCGGGTCGAGGCCGACCTCCGCGAGGTCCACCTGGGCGAGTGGGAGGGCGGCCTGTTCCGCAAGATGGTCGCGCAGGGTCACCCGATCAGCCTGCGGATGGCCGCCGACGAGCGCTGGGACGTCATCCCGGGCGCGGAGCCGGCGCAGGAGTTCGCCGGCCGGGTACGGGCCGCGATCGAGCGGCTGGCGGCAGCGCACCCGGGCCAGCGGGTCGCGGCGTTCACGCACGGCGGGACTATCGGCCAGGCGCTGGCGCTGGCGGCGGACTCCCGGCCGTTCGCGTTCGTGGGCGCCAGCAACGCGTCGATCTCGCGGCTTGTCATCACCGCGGAGCGGTGGATCGTGCGCAGCTACAACGAGACCGCGCACCTGGACGAGTGAGCTAGGCAGGACTACCTAGCCCGGATGAGTAGCCCGGCGCATCCGCGGCTGCGGGTGCGCGTCCGACCATGGCCGGGTGAACAAGAATCAGGCTCGCTTTTTCGGCTGGTGGGCGCTCCTGCTGGCAGGCGCCGCCCTCGCACTGCTGATCGTGTGGCTGGCCCGCGTCGTGCACGTCCCGCTGACCGCGGTACTGACCGCCGGTGCCGTGGTGCTCGGGCTGTCCTGGCTGCTCGTCGTGGTGACGGTGCCGTGGAACCTGTACTTCGGCGCGCGCCGGGCGCAGGCCGGGATGGCCGTGTCGCGCGAGCGCGGTATCGCGATCCGCGCTGCCGACGACGCGGAAGCCCGCCGGATCGCGCGGCGAATGCTCCGGTTCGCGATCGCCGCGCACCTGGGCTCGGCTGCCGTGGCGGCGCTGCTGGCCTACCTGCTGGATGACAGCATCGGCTACTACGCTGCGGGCTTCTTCCTGTTCTCCACCGTGCTGCGGCCAGCCCTCGCCTACTTCAGCCATCTCCGCGAGCGGGTCGCCGTGCTGACCAGGCAGAGCACCCACCCGCGCGACGACGTGGCCACGCTGCGGTCAGACGCCGCCGCTCTCAAGCAGGGCATCTGCGAGCTGAGGGCGGGCCTGAAGCAGGCCGGCGAGGACCTGCGGCGCACCGAGGCCACGCTGGCCGACGGCATCAGCCACGTGCGGGACCTGCTCGGCGCCGACCTCGGGCGGCTCCAGGCGGCGCAGGAGGCCGACCGGGCGGCGGCCCGTTCCCGTCATGACGACCTGGCACGCAGCATCGAGGCGATGCTGCGGCAGATCGACTCGACGCTGGACGGCCTCAGCGACCAGCAGGAGGTGCTGACCGGGCTGCGGGCGCTGGTGCGGATGGTCAGGGCCGATCAGGCGTAGCCGGGACGGCCGCCAGCCCGGCGACCAGCGGCGCGGCGGAGAGGCGTCGCGGCGCCGGGATCTCGGCGGTGATGTCGTCCAGGCTGCGGCCGGCCGGCTCGGGCAGCACCAGGGTGAGCGCCAGGCCGAGGACGGCGACCCCGGCGGTCAGCAGCAGCGTGCCGCGCAGGCCCAGCGTGGTCTGCAGGACAGGGAACAGGAAGACGCCGATGAACGCGCCGAGCTTGCCGATGCCCGCCGAGAGGCCGTGCCCGGTCGTCCGCATGGAGACCGGGAACAGCTCGCTGGGCAGCACGAAGGTCGTCACGTTCGGCCCGAACTCGGTAAAGAAGTAGCTGATGCCGTAAACGATCAGGAAGGGCGCGATCGTGGTGGTCATGCCAGGCACCACTCCGATGATCAGGAAGCAGAGCGCCATCATCGCGAACCCGATGAGCTGCAGCCTGCGGTGGCCGGTCCGGTCGATGCGGGCGATGGCGAGGATGTAGCCGGGCACGGCCGCCACCAGGAAGATCGCCAGCTGCAGTGCGATCTTGGTCATGGTCGACGCGCCGGGCGAGATCAGGCCGAGGATCTGCGGCGTGGAGATGGTGTTGCCGTAGTAGGCGTAGTCGAGCAGGAACCAGCAGCCCGCGGTCCCGGCCAGCACCAGCAGCCAGCGCCGGTTCGCCAGGAAGGCGCGCAGGCCGGAGGCTTGCGCCTCGGCGGCAGCGCTGGGGCTGGCGGCGGCCGCGCGGTCAGCCCGGCTCGCACGGTGGGCCTGGAAGCGGGGCGACTCGGGCATCCGGCAGCGCAGGTAGATCACTGCGCCGGCCGGCAACGCGCCGAGGCCCAGCAGGATCCGCCACACCGTGTCCTGGCTGGTGCCCGACCCGAGCAGCGCCAGCGCGATCAGCGGGCCGACGATCAGGCCGAGCGCCTGAGTGCCGAAGACCATGCCGACGAGCCTGCCGCGGTCTTTCCGGTTGGCGTACTCGCTGACCATCACTGCGCTCACGGGATAGTCGCCGCCGACGCCGCAGCCGAGGACGAACCGGAATGCGATGAGCATCCAGAAGGATTGCGCGAAGGCCGAGCCCAGTGCCCCGACGATCATGACGGCGGCCACCAGCCAGTAGATGGGCTTGCGGCCAACCTTGTCGGCGAAGCGGCCGAAGACCAGCGCGCCCAGGAAGGCGGCGCCGAGCATGGTGCTGTTGAGGATTGCCAGGCGATCGGCGCCGAGGCCCCAGTCCTTGGCGATCAGCGTCGAGGCGATGCCGATCACGAACAGGTCGTAGGCGTCGGTGAAGAACCCGACGCCGGAGGCGATGACCGCCCGGATCTGGGTCCTGCCCACGGTTGCCTCGTCGAGATCCTTGACCAGGTCAGCGCTAGCGGAGTGAGTCACGGCACCTCTCGTCACTTCTGTCGTTCGCCTCGCTGCGCGTCACGTGGGCAACGCGTCCGTCCGCGCACGCTATCCACCGCAGGCGTCTAGCAACCGACTCCAAGATGAACGCCAAGTGAACGCGATGCTGTCGCGGCACTCATCAGCCCCGCAGCGAGGCCTCCAGGGCCGCCGCCAGCTCAGCGTGATGCGCGCGGGTCCATGCGACCTGCGCGAGCATTCCGGTCTCGGGCTGGCCGGCCCGGATGCGCTTGGCGATCATCTGGAGCCCCCGGCCGCGCAGGTAGACGGGGATGATCGCGGCCTGACTGGCCGTGATCGGGCGCACGCCGGCGTAGCCGTGCACGAACTGCCGGACGCGGGTGACGTCCAGGCGATCGGCGTGCTGATGGGGCCGGCCACTGCGCCACAGACCGTAGCCGATGTCGGCGAGCGCTGACTCGGCGTGCGCTAGCTCGAAGTCAATGACGCCTGTGGCGGTGGGCGGTGACCCGGCGGCGAGGACGTTGTGGCAGGTGAAGTCGCCATGGACGGTGAGCCGATCGCTGCCGGCCTGGTCGATCCCGGCAAGGTCGCTGGCCAGTTCGGCTGCCAGGGTGCGGATCAGCGCAGCCTGGCTCGCAGGGACGCCGGCCGCCGCAAGCTGGCCGGACTGAAGGATGGCGGGAACGTCGGCCAGCGGCAGGGCGCTCGGGCGCTGTCCGGCTGGCGTGATGGTGCTCGCCGCAGCGTGGTAGCGGGCCAGCAGCGCCCCGATCTCGGCCATAGGGGGCGCCGGTGCCCAGCCGACTACCTGGCCGGGAAGGAAGGTGACGAGCGTCCACAGCGACCCGGAGCTCACCGTCCAGGACGTACCGGCGAACGCGGGGAGCGGCACTGGCGCCGGGAAGCCGGTCGCGGCGAGGCGGCTCAGGAAGCCGTGCAGCCACGCGACATCATCGGTGACGTGCGCGAGAGCGACTGCGTCGGCCGGGACGGGGACCTGCCTGAGCACACCATGGGCACGGTCGTGCTCGACCAGCCAGGCATGTCCTTCTCGCGGCCGAACTGGAGCCGACAGTAACTTGAGGCCTGCCTGTTCTAGCAGCCAGCCTGGCGGGTCACTCACACTGACACGATGTCAGGTTAGGCGGCGAGCAGGCAGAGAGCGTCCGCCGTACTGCGCGCGTCGGCTGGCACGGCGGGCTGGCCGGCTGTATCCGCGGGCGAGCTTTCCGGCCGCACGGGCGCCGTGTCGGCCAGCGCACGCGGGGCCTGCGGCCGCGGTGGTTCGGCGGGGCTGCCGTCGCTCGGGCCGAGCCTGAAGGCCGATGCCTTGCGCGCCCGGTCTCCGGAGAGGTCGCTACCGATCCGGGCGAGCAGGTCCGATAGCTCGATGCGCAGCGCGTCGCAGATCGCGGCCAGGATCTCGGAAGAGGCTTCCTTGCGGCCACGCTCCAGCTCGGACAGGTACGGCATGGAGACCCGAGCAGCCCTGGCGACATCGGCGAGGGTGCGGCCCTGCTCTAGC
>DASPWG010000031.1:0-64608 GCA_035621915.1 Streptosporangiaceae bacterium | reverse complement strand
GCTGAGATCGGCGTGATCGTCGCGCAGATCAAGGCGCAGGGCCTGGCGAGCAGCACGGCCATCGTCATCACAGCCAAGCAGGGACAGTCCCCGACGAACCCGAACGACTTCAAGCGAATCAACGATGCCACCATCGTCGCGGGAGTCGACGCAGCCTGGGCCAAGAAGCACCCGCACGCCGCCCCGCTGGTGGTGTACACGAGCGACGACGACGTCATGCTGTGGTGGCTGAGCAACCGCTCGCAGGCCGCAGCGAACTTCGTCCGGCACTATCTCCTGACCCACACCGCGGTTGCCTACAACATCCACGGCAAGCGGCTGACGGTAGCGGCTTCAGGCCTCAGCAAGGTGTATGCCGGCGCCGCATCGGCTGCTTACTTCGGCGTACCGGTCAGCGACCCCCGGCACCCCGTCATCTTCGGGATCGTGCAGCACGGCGTGATCTATGCCGACGAGCCCGACATCGCACAGCACGGCGGCGCCGACTTCCAGGACCTCAGCGTGCCGATCCTGGTGGACCTGCCCGGACTGCGGCACGGCGCGACCATCAGCGCTCGGGTGCATCTCATTCAGGTTGCCCCGACGATCCTGGCCCTGCTCGGCCTCAACCCCGACGCGTTGCAGGCGGTGCAGATCGAGCACACCCAGGTGCTGCCCGGCCTGCCCGCCAGGCGGACCTGGTAACGGCAACAGAAAGGCTGGCCGGAGTGCGGGACCCGCATTGATCCTGAGTGGCTCCGCGCCACCGCGGCGGTGGCGCGGAGCCCCTCGGGAGAGTACTTGGGTCCCGAATGGCCCGACCGCGAGCTCGACCTGTGTGATCGCCGGCAGCGAGCCCGGCGCGCATTCTCAAGGATCGTTGAGCTCGAGGCGAAACGGGAGACTATGTCCCTAGCATTGAGGCGTGACTGGTTCATCGCATCACCGATGGCCGACGCCTGCTTAGGAGGAGTCCACGCCAGTGTCGCCCACAGTCGGCGAGCTCATCACCGAGACCTTTGCCTACGACGGTGGACGGCAGGTCACGGCGTATGTCCCGGCATCTCCCGCCGAGGCAATCGTCTTCGCCGGTGACGGCCAGTTGATCACGTCGTGGGGACGCGTCCTCGAGGCGGCCGGCCTGCCGCCCACGATGATCATCGGTGCACACCGCCCAGACGATGAGACTCAGCGGCTTCACGAGTACTCGCCGGGAAAGACCACGCCCGCCTTCGCTTTTGACCCTGACCGATTCGCGGCACACGAGAGGTTCTTTGTCCAGGACGTACGCGGATGGGCGCAGTCGCGCTTCGGCGTAATGCTGCCTGCCGACCGGACCGCGGTGTTCGGTGTCTCGGCGAGTGCTGAGCTCGCGCTCGCCATGGGGCTTCGCCATCCCGGCATCTACGGCGCGGTCTTTTGCGCGTCACCGGGCGGCGGTTACCGACCGCCTGCCGTGATGCCAAGTCCGCTTCCGCGCACCTACCTCGTCGCCGGCACGCAAGAGCCGTTCTTCCTGAAGAACGCGACCCGGTGGGCCGACGCGCTCCGCGATGCCGGCGCCGAGGTCGTCATGACCGAGCGGGTCGGAGCGCACGGCGACGCGTTCTGGAGAGAAGAGTTCCCGCTGATGGTGGCGTGGGCGTTCGAGGCTGCCGGCCCGGGTTCTTGACTGTCTTACCGGCCGATTCGATATTCATAGTTCAGTCTTTAATTGTGCTCGCGGGACGAGTAGTAGGTGAAGCCTGCTGCCGGGCACCCATGGTCATCTGCCTGGCCTGGTGCGACGGTCGAAGGCAACGTGCGAAGGGACGCGACAATGAGCATCTTGCGGTCGCCGGCGGGCACTGGCCCCCGCGGCAGGGTCGAGGGAATGCTGGATCAGCTGGCTGGGCCGTGGTGGGTGTTCCTTGTCACCGGGATCGCCTGGCTGGTCATCTCGCTGATCGTCTTGCGGTTCAGGCTCGTCTCCGTGGTCGCCGTGGGCGTGCTCTTGGGCGTGGTCTTCCTGGGCGGCTGGTTCAGTGAACTCCTCATCGCTGCGACCCGTTCGCGGTGGCGCTGGGCGCACGTGCTGATGGCGATCTTGTTCCTGTTCGGGGCCTGCTGGTCATTCGCGAGTCCGTTCGGCGCGTTCTGGGCGCTGGCGGCGATCTTCGGGCTGCTGCTCATCTTCCGCGGCAGCCTCGACCTGGTCACCTCTATCTACGCGCGGGACATCAGCTCTGCATGGTGGCTGGGCACGACCGCGGGCGTGCTGGAGATCCTGCTCGGCTTCTGGGTCTCTCAGCAGGAATTCCCTGCTCGGGCGCTGCTGCTACTGATCTGGGTCGGGTTCTTCGCTGTGTTCCGGGGCTTCTCGGACATCCTGCTGGCATTCGAGGTACGCGGCCAGCAGCACAAGTAGCCCGGCGGTCAGCTGTCCTGGCTCTCCTGCATGCTAGGAGCCGAGCCATGGACAAGAGAGGAACAACGTCATGACCGAGCAGAGCCCCGGTGGGCCAGTTCTGTTCTGCTTTGATGGTTCAGAGGGATCACGAAGTGCCCTGCGGGCATGCGGACGGCTGATCGAGCGACCGGCCGAAGCAGTGGTGCTGACCGTGTGGGAAACGATCGAAGTAAAGCTCGCCCTGGCTGGCGGCTTCACAGCCGGATTCTCGATCGATGGCGCGACGCTGGACGCCGAGGAAGAAGCATCGGCTAGATCTGTAGCGGAGGAGGGAGCGCGCAGGGCCACTGAGCACGGGTACAAAGCGGTGCCGATGATCCGGCAGTCAGTCGATGGCGTTGCCAAGACCATCCTGGAGGCCGCCGACGAACTGTCGGCGCGCCTGATCGTGTGCGGCCAGCGCGGGCGTGGCATCCTCCGGACCGCGCTGCTGGGCAGCGTTTCCCATACGCTGGCCTCGCATACCCGACACCCGGTGCTGATCGCCCCAGAAACGGATGCTGGCAGCCACTAACGAGCACGTTGTGCGGTGCTCTGGCCGTCCGGCGGGCTAGCCACTCACACCGTCAGTCGATCCACGAGGGGACGACCTGAGCTAGCCAGACCGGGTCGGTTACCACCCGGATCACGGTGACTACTCCGCCGGCGACCGTGAAGCCGACGACCGTGACAGGTCGGCCGTCCATGGTGATGAGGAGTCCAGGGCTGCCGTCCACCAGTGCCGGATGGGCCTTCGCGTTTCCGCGCGCGCCCCTGGTCGCCTGCGTGGCCACCGTTCGCGCGCCGCGGACGATTGTCTTCCCCGCCGGGCCGCTTGCTCGCAACTCGACTTCCGGTGCGAGCACGGCGAGCAGCCCGTCCACGTCGCCCCGGCCGACTGCGGCGAAGAAGGCGTTGACGACGTCCCTGGCCGCGGCGTTGGCGCCAGCCGCCGGCGCGCCGAGCCGCAGCCGGCCCCTGGCCCGGCTGGCGAGCATCTTGGTCGCGGCCGTGCTCCGATCGAGGATGCCCGCGATCGCTTCGAACGGGACCTCGAACACGTCGTGCAGGACGAACGACACCCGTTCCGCCGGCGTAAGAGCGTCCATGACCACATACAGGGCCAGGCCGACGGAATCGGCCAGCAGCGCCTCGTCCTCCGGGCCGATCCGGGAGCCATCGGCCGGATCCTGCTGGCGCACCCCCAGGCTGAGCTCGAGCGGCTGCTCGCCCCTCACGCCGCGGCGGCGCAGAGCGTCCAGGCAGATCCGGCCCGTCACCGTCGTCAGCCACCCGCGCAGATCCCCGATGCTCTCGCCGCCGGTCCGGGCGAGGCGCAGCCACGCCTCCTGCACCGCGTCGTCCGCGTCGGCGTCCGAGCCGAGCATGCGGCCCGCGATCGCACGGAGATACGGGCGATGGGTCTCGAACTCCGCGGCGAGCTGATCCTGCTCGGTCACGTCCTGTTCCCTGGTCACTGGGCCCTTCGCTGGCCGGCCTGCGTTGTCACTACCAGGACGTATCGCCTGCCGGGAAGGTAACACCTCGCCGACGTTACCTTCCGCCACGGCCGGGCGTCGTAGTGCAGTCCGGTGATCCATAACCCCGCTGCATGGAGGAGAGATGACGACACGCATACAGCACAAGGCCCCCAGTCCCGACCTCACGACCGGCGTTCAGCACCTGTTCAAGGCCATCTATGCCGGCGGCGCGCCTCAGCATGTCCTGGAATTGCTGCACCTGCGCGCGAGCCAGATCAACGGCTGCAGTTTCTGCGTCGACGCGGGCGTGCAGAGCGCTGCCAAGGCCGGCGTCAGCAACGAGAAGCTGCTCAACGTGGCCACGTGGTATGAGAATCCGCTGTTCGGCGACGCCGAGCGAGCCGCGCTGGCGCTCGCCGAGGCCGAGACCCGGCTGTCGGACCGGCCCGGAGCAGTCACCGACGAGATCTGGGACGAAGCCGCGAAGCACTTTGACCAGGACCAGCTCATGGCCCTGGTGCTGATGGTCGGGATCACCAACTTCTTCAACCGCATCAACACGACCCTCAGGACGCCCGCCGGTACCTCCTGGGACTGACGCCGACCCGAGAGCTTCCTTGTGGCCGCTTGTCGGGGCGATCGTGCCGGCGGGCCCATCGGCATGCCGGCCAGGTTCTTATGCGCTCGCGACATCGACCTCGGTATCCATAGGAATTGGCGGTGCCCAGCGCGGCCGCGGGACCAGGCAGAACGGGTGACCGGCCGGGTCGGCGTAGACATTCTCGTCGGCTAGCCGAGTCGCGCCCAGAGCGACGACGCGAGCGCCGGCTGCAGCGACGTCCTCCACCATGATGTCCAGATGAACCTGCTGTTCGACTCCGGGATCTGGCCATGTCGGCGGCTGGTGGTCGGGCGCTAACTGGAAGGCCAGCCCCGAGGAAGTACTGCTTTCGCTGACGACGACCCAGTCCCCGCTTTCATAACTGATCGGCAGCCCGAGCAGCTTCGAGTAGAAACGGGCCGTGTCAGCCGGGGCGCGGCAGTCCAGGATGACGTGATGCAATCTTCCGATCATGTTGAAAGCATGGCCCAGATCGCCGGCTCGCCGGCCCCGGACCGGCAGCCGCACACCTGGTTTGGGCACTACGAGTATGAATGGACAGGCCTGATCGGGATAGCGACGAGGACGGGCATGGATCCACTTAGTCAGCCTGCGCCTGGGCAGTCGCCTTCGACCGGCCGAGGCCGGCGATGAGCAGCCCGACCATGAGGCGGGCGTCATAGCGCGAGTCGCTGCCGACGCCGGCGCAGAGGCCGCCGACGGCGCGCATCAGCCCGTAGGCCTCGACATCGGAGCGGATCTCGCCAGCGGCAGCGGCAGCATCGAGGAGCCGGGCGCACACGGGCACGAGGCGGTCAAGGAAGTAGGTGTGCAGTGCCTCGAAGCTCGCGTCATCTGATCCCAGCGCTGCGGCGAGCCCGTGCTTGGTGACAAGGAAGTCGACGAAGAGGCCGATCCACTGTGCCAGGGCGGCATAGGCGGTGGCGCTGCTCTCCAGCAGTGCGGGACCGGCTTCGGCGCAGGCCTCGACCTGGTGGCGGTAGACCGCGGCGATGAGGTCTGCCCTGGTAGGAAAGTGCCGGTAGATGGTGCCCATCCCGACCCCGGCCTCGGCCGCGATCTGGCGTACCGGTGCGTCTACGCCTGAGGTGACGAACACGGCGGCCGCAGCCCTCAGCAGCGCCTGCTCGTTGCGTCGGGCGTCGGCCCGCTTACGCAAGGTCTTTGGCCCGGCTCCTGCACCGACCTCAGACACGGTGTTCCTCGTTCCCCGCTGCGGTTGATAAACGGAGCGTTGCTCCGTATGCTGATCGGAGCAACGCTCCGCTTGCTAATAATGCCAGACCAGGCAAGCACGGCCGCCGCTCTGACGCCGGCGGGCCCTGGGACCAGACAGATCGCGCAGGGAGCATGCCGATGCCGCTCACCGCCGCACCGAGCTTCGGGATCGCGACCGCCCCGTCGCAGGTCGGCTACCAGGACATCCTGCAGGTCTGGCGGGACAGTGAGACGATCCCCGAGATCGGGCACGCCTGGCTGTACGACCACCTCATGCCGATCTTTGGCGACCTCGACGGGCCCACCTACGAGGGCTGGACTCTGCTGTCGGCGCTTGCAGCGCGGACCGAGCGGCTGCGGATCGGCGTGATGGTGACCAGTAACAGGTTCCGGCCGCCGGCGGTGCTAGCCAAGATCGCTGCGACCGTCGACGCCGTTTCCGGCGGCCGGCTCGAGTTCGGCATCGGGGCCGGCTCACGACCGGACGTTTCCTTCGCCCGGCGCGAATACGAAGCGCACGGCCTGCCGTATCACGACGCCGCCGACGCCGTGGGCAGCCTCGCCGAGGCGTGCACGATCATCCGGCGGCTGTGGACGGAGGACAAGCCGTTCGACTTCCACGGCGCCTATCACCAGCTGACCGGGGCGTGGTGCAATCCCAAGCCACTTCAGCGCCCTTATCCGCCCATCCTGATCGGCGGCAGCTCGCTCGGGACGCTGCGCGTGGTCGCCGAGCACGCCGACGTGTGGAACATGCCGGGCGGCGACCTCGACGCGGCCGTCCGCCGCAGCGCGCTGCTCGACCGTCTCTGCGCGCAAATCGGTCGCGAGCCCGCCTCGATCACCCGATCGGTGGTCCTGCCCGTCTCCTATGCAGAGCCGGCCTCCACCAGGGATGCGATCCGCCGCGCGATCGGCGCCGGGTTCGGTCATATCGTCCTGAGCCTGCATCCGCCCTATCCGGCCGACGTGGCACCGTGGGTCGCCGCTGAACTCATCCGCCCGGCGAGCTAGCTCCGGCTCCGCCGCAGCCCGCCGCGCAACTGCGCCTGGGCCCGCTTGACGGCTCTCTATCAAAGTGATATCACTTTGATAGAGAGCCCGGACCGACCGGGCGGCGCAGCGACAGGAGACCCCGATGCGCACACCAACTGACAACACCGCCACCTCGCGATCCGCACACTCAGCCGCCCCGGCGCAGCAGACCGACGGCAATCTCGGTGGCATCTGGGCGCTGGGACCGGCGGCTGCCATCTCTCCGAGGTTCAGGAGCCTGATCTCGCCCTGGGCGTACCCGCGGCTGCGTGCCATCGCGGCCGTGCACTTCGCGGTCGGCATCTTCCTGGCCGGCCTTGGCGCCGTGATCTTCTCCCGCGGCCACTCAGGGTGGGCGGCACTACCGCTGGCGGGGGCGGCGCTGCACTTCTCGATCGGCTATCTGGACATGGCCGTGGCAGCCCGGCGTGACGCCCGTTCCGCAGTTCCACCTAGGTGAGTCCCCCGCGTGCCTGTCGCACATTACAATCACCGAATACTGGGGTGAACCTATTTTTTTTCCGGAGTGTCCTGGATGGGATCGCAGATGGCTGACGGAACGGGGCCCTCCGAGTTCAGCACAGAGCCTGCAGGCCCATCGCCGTGGAGTTACGGGCAGCCCGGCTATGTCACGCCCGGGTATGGTGCGGCTCCGCAAGGCCAGCCGCCGCCAACCCATCTGATCTGGGCACGAATCGCCGCCGTCGGCGGCGTGCTCTTCAACCTGATCCTTGGCCTGCCTGCGGCCCTCGTGGCCATGCACCACGCGCGAAAAGTCCGGCCGCTGTGGGAGACGGGAAACCAGCCCGCCGCCGTCAGCGAGTCACGCAAGGCACGCGCCTGGGCGATCACCTCGACCGTGCTCGACGCGCTGGGCGTGATCTTGCTTATCGCCATCATCGCCTCGGGTGCTGCCGCGTCCAACTTCAGGAATCCGGCCACGGTCGCTGCGTCCATCAAGACCCAGTTGCAACAGCGCATCAGCAACCCGAGCAGCCAGTTCTACCAGCCGGGCCTAAAGGTTACGTCGGTCGTCTGCACGGCAGCGGGCACCAACACTGACCGCTGTGTCGACTATTTCTCCAACGGGCAGACGGCGTCAGAGATCGCGGTGATCTCGTCGAACGGCGATAGCTACGTGACTCGCTGAGCCCGCTACCGCCGGGCCGCTTTCATCTGCTTGCCCGCTCGGCTGGCACCTGGTGACACATCCGCATCTGGCGTTTGGCGCATTAGCCGATCTAATATGACAAATCATTAAACAGAAAGCCATTCTGTTCCTGAGTCTCTAGCGTCATGATAAAGACCCAGGTCGTGGTACACGACCACCCCCGCGGGCCAGAGCGCCACGTCCAAGGCCATGCGGCCGGCGAATTGGCCCTTGTTCAAGGAGGTAAGTCGCATTGGGAGCTAATTTCGCCCGTGGGCAGACAGCGAGGTTGCGGCACCGGCTTTCCGGCGCGGCGCTTCGGCGTACCTGGGTAGTCCTGGGCTCGAGCGCCGCCCTGGCTGTTGCGGGGCTGGCGTTCGTGGGTCCGGCCGCAGCGCAGCAGGCCAGCACCTCAGCCACGTCCGCCACCCATGACTACAAGAGGGCCTGCCCGGTCACCACGCGGCCGGGCCGGATGGCATGCATGGTCCTGATCCGCACGAACGTGGCGCAGCAAATGCAGGCTGCCATTGCGCCGGACCAGGCCCCGTCGGGCGACGGCTACGGGCCTTCTAGCCTCCAGAGCGCCTACAACCTGCCGTCCTCCACGGCTGGCAGCGGTGAGACCGTGGCCGTGGTCGATGCTTACAACGACCCGGACATCACATCTGACCTGGCGACCTACCGCTCGGACTGGGGCCTGCCCGCCTGCGGCAGCGGCTGCTTCGAAGTAGTCAATGAGGAAGGCGAAACCAGCCCGCTGCCGAGTAATGCGGGGAGCAGCGGGTGGGATGTCGAGGAATCACTCGACGTCGACATGGTGTCGGCGATCTGCCCGCTCTGCCACATCATCCTGGTCGAGGCGAACAGCGCGGACACGGCCGACCTGGGCACCGGCGTTAACGCCGCCGTCAGCCTGGGTGCGGATTTCGTATCCAACAGCTACGGCGGCAGCGAGTCGTCATCCGACCCCACCTACGACACCGAGTACTACGACCACCCGGGCGTGGCGGTCACTGCCTCTGCCGGTGACGACGGGTACGGAGTCTCCTACCCGGCCGCTTCCCAGTACGTCACCTCGGTCGGCGGCACGTCGCTCACCACGGCATCGAACACCCGCGGCTGGACCGAGACCGTGTGGGGCAGCAGTTCCGGCGGCGAGGGCACCGGCAGCGGCTGCTCCGCCGACGACGCCAAGCCGTCCTGGCAGACCGACACAGGCTGCTCGAACCGGACCGACAACGACGTAGCCGCGGTCGCTGACCCCAACACCGGCCTCGCCGTCTACGACAGCTACAGCGAGGGCGGCTGGCTCGAGGTGGGCGGCACCAGCGCGTCATCGCCGATCATCGCCTCGGTGTTCGCGCTGGCCGGCACGCCCGCCGCGGGCACCTATCCCTCGTCCTACATTTACAAGCACACCTCCGACCTGTATGACGTCACCTCCGGTGCGGACGGCACGTGCAGTCCCGCCTACCTGTGCACGGCCGAGGTTGGCTATGACGGGCCGACAGGCTGGGGCACGCCGGACGGAACGGCGGCGTTCAGCAGCAGTTCCACTGCCAACACCGTCACGGTGACCAACCCTGGCAGCCAGACCGGCACGGTCGGAACGGCGGCCAGCCTCCAGATCAGCGCCACCGACTCGGCCTCCGGCCAGACGCTGACCTACAGCGCCACCGGGCTGCCGGCCGGCCTGTCCATCAGCTCCTCCACCGGGCTGATCTCCGGAACCCCGACCACCGCGGGTACCGACAGCGTCACCGTGACCGCAACCGACACCACTGGCGCGAAGGGATCAGCCACGTTCACCTGGACGATCAGCGCCGCCGCCGGCTGCACGGCACAGCAGCTACTTGGCAACCCCGGATTCGCGACCGGGCATATCTCGCCGTGGACGTCCACGGCAGGCGTGCTCGCGAACGTCGACGAGGGAGTGCCGTCGTACCCGTCCAGCGATAACTGGCTGGCGTGGCTCGATGGCTACGGCGAAGCGCACACCGACACCCTCGCCCAGACCGTGACGATACCGTCGAACTGCAAGACGGCGACGCTGTCGTTCTGGCTGTTCATCAACACCGATGATCCGACCAACAAGGCCTACGACACCTTCACCGTCCAGGTGCTGAACTCAAGCGGGACGGTGCTGGCGACCCTGGCTACCCTGTCCAACCAGAACGAGAGCAGCGGCTACGTTGAGCACTCGTACTCGCTGACCCCGTACATCGGGCAGACAGTCACGATCAAGTTCACCGGGAAGGAGACTCTCGGCGACGGCTACGACACCAACTTCTTCGAAGATGACAACGCGCTGAACGTCGACTGACGGCCGAGTAGCGGAGGCGGGGCGGGCCTGTCCAGTTGGGCCCGCCCCGCCTCTGTGCGCCTGCGGTGCCGTGCCACCCGCGAGCGGCAGCCGAGCAGCCGTCACTCAGGTAGCCCAGACCCGTCCCGCATAGTCGGCGAAGTTCTTCCCGAGGATCTTCTCGACTACGTCCTGACTGTAGCCGCGAGCCTCGAGCAGCCGGATGAGCTCGTAGAACTGGTCCACGCCGCGCAGGTCGATGACGAAGGGCAGGGTGTCGCTGCGCTCCCCCGCCGCGCCGACGCCGGCCGCCTTGCGCAGCGCGACGTGCTCGGCGAGCCTGGCCCGGTAGCCATCCAGGTCGTCGATCGAGGTGACCGGGCCATCGGTCCCGATGCCGACGTGGTCGGCGCCGCAGACGTTGACGGCGTGGTCAATGTGCTCCACCACATCAGTGGCGCGCGCATGACCTGAGATGTTCAGGAAGGGCATGAAGTAGATGCCGACGAAGCCGCCGCGCGATGCCACTAGCCGCAGTTCCTCATCGGTCTTGTTGCGCGGCAGGTCGGTCAGGGCGCGGCAGCCGGTGTGATTGATCGAAGCCGGCTGCGCAGAGATCCTGACTGCCTCCAGGCACGTCTGCTCTCCGCTGTGTGACAGGTCGACCATGATGCGGCTGGCGTTCAGGCGCTCGACCACCTGCCGGCCAAAGGGCGTGAGGCCGCGGTTCTGGCTAGCCATCGAGCCGTCGCCCATGTGATTCGCCTGGTTGTAGGTGAGCTGGATGACCCGGACGCCAAGCCGGCCAAAGGTCTCGATCCTGGCCAGGTCGTCGCCGACCGCGACAGCGTTCTGGAAACCGTAGATGATGCCGATCCGGCCGGAGCTCTTAGCCTCGTAGATGTCGGCTACCGTCTGCACCTTGACCAGGTCGGCCGGGTTGTCTGCCACGATGGCGTCCCAGACCTCGATCTCGTGCAGCGTGTGCTCGAACGGCGGCATATCGCCCATGGTGTAGCCGAGCGTGATGTTCACCGCGGTCAGCCCCGAGGCGTGCGCATCGGCCAGCGTGCGCGCGTCGATTGTCAGGTCGTCGCTGGACTGCGTCAGCTTGGCTGCCGCCTCCGACGAGGCAGGCGCGTTGGGGTTATCCAGCGTTCCCAGGGCGTTGATGATCACGTAGTCGGCTGTGCGGTCCATCAGGCGAGGAGTCCCTTCGGATTGCCGGCAGTCGCACTGCGCGCGCGGGCGGCACCCGAGCCTGCCGCCGGATCTGGCGCTGGCCCGTACTCGGTCCTGTCGTAACGGTGACCTCGCTTGATGACCAGCACGATGCTGCTCAGATTGGCCATGTCGGCTAGCGGGTCCCGGCCGAGGACCACGAAGTTCGCCAGCTTCCCGGCCTCGATCGTGCCCATGCTGGCTTCAGCGCCGAGGCTCCTGGCACCGATCAGGGTGGCGGACCGGATCACCTGCTCGGCCGGGATGCCGCAGTCCTGTGCCAGGAACGCCATCTCGGCGTGCAGCGCCGGAAACGGATGCTGCGGCTCGGTCTCGTAGTCGGTGCCCGTGGACACTGGAACTCCGGCGCGGTAGGCATGCCCGATGAGCCTGGCGGCCAGGCCCGCATTGGCGCGGGCCCGAGCTTCGTCCTCGCCGTTGTCTGACGGGTCCCGTTCCCTGGCATACATGCTGCCGGTCGCGTCCAGGATGGTGCCGTGCTCCCGCATCTGCGCGAGCAGCGACTCCAGCCGCGGGTCGTCGCCGACGCCGAAGCCATCAGTGTCGACCGGCGGCTTTGTCTTGTAACTGACAGGAAGCGGCGCGACCGTCTCGTAGGCCAGCATGGTGACGTGCGAAATCGTGTCGACCCCGGCGCCGATGACCTCGCTGGGACTGGCCGGGAAGACAGCACCGTGTGCCCAGACCCGCAGGCCCTGCCGGTGCGCTTCCGCGGTGATCGCCGCTACCGTGCTGCCGGGCAGGTCCGCATAGATCTTGATCGCCGTGGCGTGGGTACCCTTCGCCATCGCAACAGCGAGGCGCAGGTCGGTCTCGTCGGTGATCGCCTGCATCCAGGGCACCAGGCCCGGCGTCTCACCCCGTGACACCTGCCAGGTCCGCGGGTCGTCGAAGAAACTCGGCCCGGCCATCAGCGCTGCGTATCCGATGTCGGGACCCGGAATCTCGCCGACCAGGGTCGACCGGGCCAGGTCGCCGACCTGCCGCAGATCGTCAGCCATGATCCGGATCGCGGTGACGCCGCCGTAGGCGAGTCGGCGCAGGATCGCCTCCGCCGCTGGGCGGTCAGGTGGCGTGGCGATGTGCTGATGGGAGTCGATCAGGCCGGGGATGACGAACCGGCCATCGCAGTCGATGACCTCCGCGCCGGCGTGCAGTTCGGCCGGGATCTCGACGTCGGGCGCCACCAGGCGGATCCGGGCACCGTCGACGACGATGCTCATCGACTGCCGCGCGGGCTCTCCCGTCCCGTCGATCAGCGTCGCCCCGCGGTAGATCGTGACCGTGCCGGCCGGCGGCGCGGCATAGGGAGCCGGCGCCCCGGCCTCCTCGTGACCCATCGATTCCACCTCTACGTCGTGGCGGCAGCTAGCCCGGAGGACAAGTGTTGCATTAGCGGTAACATCTATTTCGACATTAGCAACACGTGCAAAGCAGCGTCAACTAGCCTAAAAGTGACCAGGAGGGATGGGATTGCCGGGGACCGCCAGCTCCGCGGTCGGCAAGGCGCTCGACCTGATCGAGGTCATCGCCCGGTCGGACCGCCCGCTGCGGCTCAGCGAACTCGCGGGCGAAGTCGGCCTGCACCGCGCGACCGCCTATCGCGTGCTTGTCGACCTGGTCCGGCGCGGCTGGGTACTGCGCGTCGGCGATCACTATCTCCCCGGCACCGTCGTTCTCCAGCTGTCGCAGGCTGCTGCCACCCGATCGCTCGTCGCGGTGGCCAGGCCGGTGCTGGCAGCGCTCTGCGAGCAGACCGGCATGATGGTGAACCTGCAGGTGCTAGCGGCCGATCAGTCCCGCGTCATCGATGTGGTGCGCCCGCAGCGGCTGGCGATGATCAGCCACCTGCGCGACGAACTGCTGCCTGTGCACAAGTTTGCCGGCCCGCTGGTGCTGGTGGCGATGCTCGGAGCCGACGCCCGCCGGCCGTACCTCCGGCTGGCACTCCAGGCGGGCTACCCGCTCGACGGCAGCGACGGGCTGCTCGCCGACATCGAGCGGGCCGAGCGCACCGGGTTTGCGCTCGAGCGCGGGCGGAATGAGAAGCTGATCGCGTCAGTAAGCCGGGCGGTGCCGGCCGCGAAGGGACCGCCGGTCTGTGCCCTGACCCTCGTCGGCCCCGATGCCGAGTTCGAGGAGCCCCGCCTGTCGCAGCTTAAGGCCCAGCTAGCGGCAGCGACGGCTGAGCTGCAGCATGCCCTGACGACTCTGGCCTCGAACGGCGGCGGGTGCTCTGCGGTCAGCCGACCGCTGCCCTGATCTCCTCGGCGAACTCGTCCGGTGCCTCAAGCGGCGAGAAGTGACCCGCTGCCGGCAGCATCCGCAACCGCACGTGGTCGAAGAATTCGCCGAGCCGGTCCGACCACTGCACCGGGAACAGCGGATCGTGCCCTGGCCACAGCACCGTGGTAGGAACGTGCACCCGTCCTGATGGTGGCGGGGGATGCTCAGCCAGCGAGCGGGCGACCGAGCCGGCGCCAGCCCGGTACCAGCCGATGGACGCGACGAAGGCTCCCGGAGCGGAGTAGAGCCCGGCAACGCGGCCGAGCGCTTCAGCGCTCAGTTCAAACGAGGGCCCGGACCAGTGCGACCAGAAGTGCGCGAGGTAAGCCAGGACCGCGTCAGGGCGGCCATCGATGAGCTGCTCGGCCAGGTCCAGCTGATGGAAGGACTGGTACCAGAACTCGCGCTGCGCGGACGCGTCGAGGATGCGCGCGCCGATCCCCGGCAACGGCGGCGCGACGACCAGGCCGCGCAGCAACTCTGGCCTGTCGGCGGCGACCGCCTGTGCTATCCGGCTGCCGATGTCATAGCCGCCGATCACCAGTCCTGACAGGTCAAGTTCCCCGATGAGCGCTACGAGGCTGCGGGCCTGAGCGGCCGCCGAGTACGCGGTCGCCGGATCCGCGCGATGCTTGTCTGACTGCCCGAACCCGCGCAGGTCAGGAACGATGACATCCAGCCCGTCCAGCCGCCTGATCACTTCACGCCAGTCGCCCCGCTCCCCCGGCCAGCCGTGCAGCAGCAGCACCGGAGGCCCTTGCCCGTAGCGGTCGTACGCAAGCCTGAAGCCATCGGTGGCGCAGCTGAGATGCACGCTGCGAACATATCCCGGCGCCGGCTAACCCTGCCTGCGCAGCGCTACTGACAGCCGTTACTGGTTGCCGCGACGATCATCGCGACGTGATCTGTGGTCAGGTAGCTGCCCGCGGAGTCGTGGTAATAGACCAGCATGCCTTCCGAGCTGGCCTGGCCCGCGGCAGCCGCTGCCACGCCGAGGACCATGTCGAACGACTGGCCCGGTGCCAGCCGGAAGCCATGCACGGGCTGGCGGTGCGCCCACGTGGCGGGAATGCCGGCGTACCTCGGCGGCCAGGGCACCACGCCGATGAGCCAAATTCCCGGCACCGCGTAGGAGCCGACCAGGCGCTCGTTTTGCGGATGCAGCAGCGCCACGCGGTCCAGTACCACGGTTACGTGCCCGTAGTTGGTGAACCGCTCAGTGCCGAACGACTGGAGCTCGCCGCCGGGCGCGCAGTTAGCCCCTTGCGGGGTCCTGCCGTTCTCGGCGCTGCTGAGCGGGCCGTCGGTGGCCGGGCCGCTGCTGCCGCACCCGCCGACGGCCGAGGTCAGCGCCACAGCCAGAGCCACGACCGCACACCGCAGCAGCTTCCCGCGCACGTTTAGTGTGGGCATGTCGTGAACTGTAACTTCTAACTGCCGTGCCGGCTGTGCTGGCGCGCAAAGGCGATCAGGCAGCGGGGTGCCGGCTGGCCAGGCCGACAGTGTTGCCCTCGGTATCGGTGATGAAAGCCATCCACTCCTGCCAGCCGGCCGGCCCGAACGTGCCGTCAGCATCGGCGTGGATCAGGTGCGGCTCAGATGAGATGGAAACGCCGCTGGCGCGAAAACTGCTCACCGTCGCCCGGACATCATCAACGCGCAGGTAAATCAGCGCGCTCGGGGCGTTGCCGTCCAGCAGCAGGCGAACACCGCCCAGTCGCAGGAAGGCCAGGCCGGGCGGGTCGAAGCGGGCCACCAGTTCGCAGCCCAGGACGCTGGTATAGAAGGCAACAGCGCGGTCAAGGTCATCGGCGTGCTGCGCCACCTGATGCAGTTCCACGGTCACACGACCTTCAAAATTGGTAGGATAGCTATGTAAATTCAGTAGTCATGCTATACATATTGCATGCCGGCCGGCAAGCCAGGGACAGAGCAGGTGGCGTCGGCGCTGAACTCGGGCGCCATCCACCTGCTGCGCAGCCTCGCGGCCGTCGACAAGCTGGCCGGGCTCACGCCGGCCAGGCTCTCCGCGCTCTCCGTCGTGGTGTTCGCCGGGCCGCAGTCACTCGGGGCGCTCGCGGGCGCCGAAGGGGTGGCAGGGCCGACGATGACCAGGATCGTGGACGGCCTGGTCCAGGCCGGCCTGGCCACGCGCGAACCCGATCCGGCTGACGGTCGCGCCATCCTGATCGCCGCGACCGCCGCGGGCGACAGCCTGATGAGGGCTGCGGCAGGCCGCCGGATCTCGGCCATCGCAGCAGCGATCTCGGCCCTGCCAGCTGCCGACCAGCGCCGGCTCGCGGCCGCCGCGGGCCTGCTTGACCGCATCGCGGCCGCGATAACGGCCGCCGGGCCCTATTAGCCGGCCCGGAACGCCGACGGCTGCCGCCCGGACCGGCGCGGCTAGCGGCCCAGGAAGTCGGCCGCGAACCGGAACGGCGCGCGCCCTGTGACGCCGGCAGTGCAGCAGAAGATGTCACCGGCGTGCGGCTCGGCCTCCAGGTCGCCCGCGGTGAAGTCCTCGTGGGCCGTGGTGATGTACAGGACGTCGAGGTCAGCCCCGCCGAACGCCAGCGAGGTGACCTGCGAGGCCGGTACCCGGACGACGGCCTCCAGCCGGCCATCGGGCAGGTACCGGTGCAGCGCGCCGCCGCCCCAGAGCGCGACCCAGATGCCGCCCTCCGCGTCGATGGTCAGCCCGTCGGGCATGCCGATGGCGGCCGGGACGTCGGTGAAACGACGCCGGTTCGACAGCGCGCCGGTGTGCGGGTCGGTGTCGAACACGTCGATGCCGCCGGTCGGGCTGTCGACGTAGTAGAACCGGCGCCTGTCGTCGCTCCAGTCCAGGCCGTTGGACGTCGTGACACCGGGCACGAGCTCGGTGATGTCGCCATCGGGGCTCAGCCGGTACAGGCATCCTGGCGAGCCGCCGTCGCGCCATTGCATCGTCCCGGCGCAGAAGCCGCCCCACGGGTCGGGCTTGCCGTCGTTGAACCGGACCGCGCTGGCGTCGGTCAGCAGGCCAGGCAGCCGGGTGAGCTGATCGCCGTCAGCACCGGCGACGGCGAACCCGTCAAGCAGCGCCATCACCAGCCCGCCGGCGGAGGTCAGGCCGACGGCGCCCACTGGTGTGCCGACGGGGAACCAGGAGTGCACCCCGCTGGCCGGGTGTAGCGCATGCACGTGGCCGGCCAGGATGTCGACCCACAGCAGCCGCTGGCGACGCGCATCCCAGACCGGGCTCTCGGCGAGCTCGCACCGCGCGGGCAGCGCCACCTCGGCCTCGAGCACGCGGGGTGCGCCGCTGCCGCCCGCGGTCATGGCGTGACCTCGAGCAGTACCTTGCCCCGCGGACCGCCGCCGTCGCGCAGTGCCTGGTAGGCGGCGGCGTACGCGTCCAGCGGGAACCGGTGCGTGATCAGCGGGCCCAGCCTGACCGAGCCGGAACTGAGCAGGTTGGCAACCTCCGACCAGGCGCCTGAGGTGTAGCCGAAGCTCGCGCTGATCTGAAGGTCGTTATTGACCACGTCGTCGATCGGCAGCCGCGCGGTGGCGCCGTTCCCGGCCAGTCCAAGCAGCACAATCCGGCCGCCGCGGCGCGCCAGCCGGATGGCTGACTCGACGGCAGCGGGCGTTCCCGCCGCCTCGATCACCAGGTCATAGCGCCCTGCTCTGGCGGTCCCGTGGGCCGCGCCCTGGTCAGCGCTCGAGACCTCGAAGCCGGTCGCGCCGAGGGCGGCCGCCAGCCCCGCCTGGTCCGCACGCAGCCCGTGCACGACCACCTCCGCAGGCGAGGACAGCCCCGCCAGGTGCGCGGCGATGAGGCCGACGGTACCGTCCCCCACGACCGCGACGCGCTCGCCGGGCCGCGGCCGGCCCCGGCCGAGGGCGCGCCACGCCACGGCCGCTGGCTCGGCCAGCGCCGCCTCTGGCATGCTGACCGATGGGGCCAGCACGTGCACGAGCTGAGCCGGGACGATGACCTGGTCGGCCGCGGCGCCGGCCCTGGTGAAGCCGAGCTCGTCGTAGTGCTCGCACAGATTCGTCTCGCCGCGGATGCACCGGGCGCAGACGCGGCACGGGACGATGCCCTCGACGATGACGCGCTGGCCGGGCTCCAGGCCGGTAACGCCGGGTCCGGTCGCCTCGACTATCCCTGACCACTCGTGCCCTGGGACCAGCGGGTAGCGGACATAGTCTGGGTCGACGTCACCAGCCAGCAGCTCGAGGTCGGTGCCGCAGATCCCGACATAGGCGGGCCGGACCGCCGCCTCGGCCGGGCCAGGCGCGGCGTCCGCGACGCTCTGCAGGCTCATCGAGCCAGGCCCGGTGATCACCAGCGCGCGGTGCGCGGGCATCGCGGCTCCCTTCGGTGTAGGCGCGGTCAGCGGCCGCGCTGGCAGTCCTGCCGAGTTAGTCAGCCGGCCGGTCAGCCATGTCAGCGAACGGCGTGCCGCCAAGCGCCCGGCTGATCTCGTCCGCCGCGTCGCGCACCAGGACGCCGAGCTCATCCATCCGCCAGGCCGGCCGGTTCAGCTTCAGGCCGGTGCCGCTGATCGCGCCGACGCAGCTGCCGCTCCGGTCGCGAACCGGGGCGCCTATGCAGAACACGCCCTCCGCGTCCTCCTCATCGTCGATCGTGTAGCCGCGCACGGCGGCGAGCGCGAGGTCGCGCAGCAGCGCGTCGGGATCGGTGATGGTCCGCGGGGTCCTGGCCGGCATCCCGGCCGCGAGCGCCAGCTGCCTGGCGCGCTCGGCGGGCAGCGCGGCGAGCAGCGCCTTGCCCGCGGACGTGCAGTGCGGATACTCGCGCTTGCCGAGGTAGCTGGCGAATCGCACCGAGCCTGGCGCGTCTACCCTGGCGATCACGACTGCATACGGGCCGTCCGGAACGACCAGGCGGGTGGTCAGCCCGGTCGCATCGGTCAGCGACCTCAGCACCGGAGTGGCGACACCCGCGAGCGGTGCCTGGGCAGCCGCCGCATCGCCGAGCTTCGCCAGCGCCATGCCGAGCCGGTAGCGCCGGCTCTGCCTGGTGCCGGAGTCGGTCGCAAAACCGCGTCCGATCAGCGTGTGCAGCAGTGCGAACGCGCTGCTCTTGGAGATCGCCAGCTGGTCGGCGAGCTCGCTGAGCGTGATGCCGTCGGGGCCCGCCAGGGCCAGGAACTCCAGGGTGTCGAGCGCCCGCTCGACGCTGCGGAGCCGGTACCTTCCGCCCGGATCGGCACCCGGCGCATCGGCCGCTTCGCCGTCGGCGGTAAGGATCCGATCACTATTCGGCACAGCCGAAAACTTTGCCATCAATGGTGTGGTGGCGTCAAACAGGCTGAAAAATGCAGATCCCTGTAGCCTTCATACACGGACAATTGACGCATATATGGCCTTGACAAAACCTGTGCACCTCCCTTTTATATTCGTAACATCCAAACTTGGTTCGGCTCTCCCGAAATAGCACCTCATGCACACCGCAATTGGCTGCAGCCGAGCCCGCGGCTGACGTTGCCGCAGCCGAAAGCTCGGGAGGTGCCGGCCCGATGACGTGGCCAGCGGAAGTGTTCAGCGCGCTGGGCGTTCCGGCCGACGGATCGCCCCTGCCGCGGGCCGCGCGACCTGGCCGGTTCCCCGACGGCGCCGACTTCCGGATAGAGATTCCCAGCGTCGAGGGCCCCCAGGTGCTGGATGCCGTGCTGCGCGCGGCGGGCGCGGAAGGCATCACCGTCAACAGGGTCTCTCAGGGCAGCGGCGCGATGCTGCTGCGCAACCGCGAGCTGCGCGACATGGCGCAGGCCGGCCAGGATGCCGGAGTCGAGGTCTGCCTGTTCGTCGGCCCGCGCGAGCGGTACGGAGTGGGCGCGCACGCCAGGTCTGACGACGGCCGCGCGCACGGCGACCAGGTCCGCGGGCTCCGCCAGCTCCGGTACGCGGTCGAGGACGTGCTCAGGGCGGTCGAGGCCGGGATCCGCAGCTTCCTGGTCGCCGATCTCGGCCTGCTGCGGACGCTGGCGGAGGCGCAGCGGCAGGACATACTGCCCCGCAGCCTGGTCTGGAAGATCTCCGCCAGCATGGCGCCGTCCAACCCGGTGACGCTCACCGTGCTGGCGGAACTCGGCGCTTCGACCATCAATATCCCGTCGGACGTGACCATCGCCGAGCTGGCTGAGATGCGCGCCGCCGTCACGGTGCCGCTTGACCTGTACGTGGAGTCCCCGGACGCGCTTGGCGGCGTGGTCCGGGGTGCGGAGCTGGCCGACCTGGTGCAGGCGGGCGCGCCACTGTACGCCAAGTTCGGGCTGCGCAATGCCCGCGCCCTCTATCCGAGCGGGCTGCATATCGTCGGCGACGCGTGCGCGATCGCAGCCGAGAAGGTACACAGGGCCGCCGCCGCGCTGGAATGGCTGGACCGGCAGGCACCCGACCTGCGCCAGTCCGGTCCGGGAGCCGAGGGGCTCGGCGTGCCAGAAGCCGGGGCGCCGGCCGTGGCCGGCGATGGCGGCGGTCAGCCATGACGGGCTCTGGCGGCGAGCCGCCGCCGAGCGGTCCGGGCCATGCACTGGCCGAGGCGCGGCCCGAGCCAGGTCCGCCGAACGGGCCAGCGCGCAGCGCCGAAGTGCAGGCGAAGCTCGGGCGGGTCCGCCGCTGGCTGGCCGAGTCCAGGTACGACGCCGCGCTGTTCACCACTCAGCCGGGCGTCGCGTGGGTCACTGCCGGGCTTGAGGACCGGGTGGTACGCAACGAGGAACCAGGCCTGGTCTGGGCGCTGGTCACCGGCGCGGGCGCGTACCTCCTCACGAGCAACATCGAGCTGCCGAGGCTGACGGCCGAGGAGGGCGCAACGGGGCTTGGCTTCCAGCTGCACGCCGTGCCCTGGCATCGCGCCGACGCGCTCTCGCTTGCCGCGGCTGACCTCGCCGCGGGCACTGAAGCGGCGCGCATCGCCACCGACGGCGCGGGACCCGGCACCGCGCTGCCCGCCGCCCTGGCCGGCCTGCGGATGCCACTGACAGCCGCCGAGGCGGACCGGCTGGCAAGGCTCGGGGCGGACTGCGCGTCGGCGCTTGAAGGCGCGCTGCGGGAATGGACGCCCGGCGAGCGCGAGTGCGACCTGGCTGCCCGGATCGCGGCCGCGATGGAGCAGCGGCTCATCGCAGTGTCGGTGTTGCTAGTCGGCGGCAGCAGGCGGCGGCGCGCGTTCCGGCATCCCGTTCCCACCAGGGAAGTAACAGGAAGCGACGCGCTCGCGGTGATCGTCGGCGTCCGCGGCGGCCTGAACATAGCCTGTTCGCGTACGGTCTGCGCAGGCCAGCCGTCCGTGGAGCTGGACGCCAAGCACAGGGCCGCGTGCGCGGTCGAGGCCGCGATGATCGCTGCCACCCGGGCGGGCAGCACGTGGCAATCCGCGCTGGACGCCGGCCTGGCCGCCTACAGCGCCGCGGGCTTTCCTGACGAGTGGCGCGAGCACGTGCAGGGCGGCCCGATCGGCTACCTGTCCCGTGAGTTCGACGTCGTGCCCGGCACGCCTGGCGCGGCGGCCGTCATCGAGACCGGCACCGCCTTCGCGTGGAACCCGACGGTGCGCGGCGGCAAGTCGGAGGACACCTTCGTCGTCACCGCCGGCGGCGCGCGCCCGGTCTCCAACACGCCCGACTGGCCTGCACTGACCGTGCACACCCCGACCGGGCCAGCCCAGCGGCCCGCGATCCTTCCGATCTGACAGAGCTGATCATCCGGATACCCATGACCCGACAGCAGGCGCGAAGAGAGGTTAGGCAGCAATGAGCACAGAGCCGAGCCCAGCCAGCAGTGATGGGCAGTCCATCGGGCTGCGCGAAAAGTCCGTAAGCCTCCGGGGCGACTGGATCGCCTCGATCACGAACGTGGCGCCGACGGCCGCCACGACGCTCACCATGGCTGCGCTGATCGGGGCCAGCGGCCTGGCCTCCCCGCTGGCGCTGCTCATAGCCGGTGCCGCGATGCTGTGCTGCTCGGTGGCCTACCACCGGCTGAACAGGTGGCAGGCATCGGCCGCCGCACCGGTGAACTGGGTCGCCCGCGGGCTGTCCCCGGTGATCGGATTCGCCGTCGGGATCCTCGTGCTGATGACCGCGCTGACGTCCAATATCGGGAACATCACCCTGCTCGGATCGACCGTGCTGAGCCTCGTGGCGCCAAGCGAGACCAGCAACAAGCCGCTGACCTGGGTGATCGCGACAGCGCTCTGCCTGCTCGTGGTCGGCATCGCGATCATCGGCGTGAAGGTCACGATCAGGTTCGAGGGCTGGGTGGTCCTCGGCGAGTACCTGATCATAGGCACGCTGGCGATCTGGGGGCTGAGCAGCGAACTGTCGCACCATAACGGCCCTAGCTGGGGGTGGTTCACCACGTCGCATGCGCCCGGTGGCTCGACCGGAGTTATCGCGGGCGTTGTCATCGCGACGTTCCTGCTGGGCGGCTGGGACTCGCCCATCTACCTTGGCGATGAGCAGCAGCGGCCGCGCGACCCTGGCCGCTCGGTGATGATCTCCATCACGTTCTGCACGCTGTGGGTGGTGGGCCTGTTCCTGTGCCTTGAGGGGCTCGCGCCCGCCAAGGACATCACCGCCAACGGCAGCAACGTGCTGCCGTACCTGGCTGGCCGTCTCACCGGCAAGGTGTTCGTCGACCTGGTGGCGCTCGCGGTCATCGCGTCGTTTGCCACCACCACCCAGTCGCAGATTGTCGACGGCAGCCGGATCATGTTCGGGATGGCGCGGGACAAGATCCTTCCCAAGAGGCTCGGGCAGGTGAGCAGGACGCACCGCACTCCGGTGGCCGGCCTGATCGTGATGGGGCTGATCCCGATCATCGCGCTGGTGCTGTACCTGGCGAGCAGCAGCCTGGAGCGGACGATCGTCTACATCGACTCCACCGGCGGGCTGCTGTTCGCCGGCTATTACGTCGTTATCTCGGTCTATTCCATCTGGTACTACCGCGGCGTGCTGCTTCGCGACTTCAGGGAGTTCCTGCTCGGCCTGCTGATCCCCCTGATCGGCGCGGGCACCCTGGTCTACGTGATCGCCAAGTCGCTGCCCGGCACCTCGGGCATCGTGCAGGTGCTGGCGCTGGTGCTGTTCCTGGTCGGCATCCCGCTCGCGCTGCTGTCGTGGGCTGTCACCAGGGCGCCGTTCTTCCGGATCAAGCCCGAGCGGTACCGGGAGGAAGATGAACTGGCCGAGCAGGCCCCGGCCGTCACCGGCAGTGCCGGCTGAGCCGCCACCGCCGGCTGAACATGCACTGCGCAGCCAGGCCTGGCTGACCGGTGACGACGAGGTAGCGCTCGAGCACCGGGCAGCGCTGCGGCCGGCCGGCCTGCGGTCGGCGGCGCGCGCTGCCCGGCCGGTGATCGGCATCGCGTGCACGGCCAGCGACCTGAACCGGTGCGACCGCGGGCTGGACCGGCTCGCCGAGGCGGTCAGGTCGGGCGTGCTGGCGGCAGGCGGCCTGCCGCTGGCGTTCCCGGTCATGTCGCTCAGCGAGGACCTGATGAAGCCGACCGCGATGCTGTACAGGAACCTGCTGGCGATCGAGGTTGAGGAGACGATCAGGTCGCAGCCGCTCGACGGTATCGTCGCGCTCGGAAACTGCGACAAGACCGTGCCCGCTTACCTGATGGCACTGGCCAGCGCCGACATCCCGGCACTGGTGGTAACGGGCGGCTTCCGGGTCCCCGCCACCTTCCGCGGCGGGCGGCTCGGCAGCGGCACCTCGCTGTGGCAGTACTACGACGCACGCCGGTCGGGGCTGCTCAGCGATGCCGAGTGGACCCGGCTGGAGGTCTGCCTCGGCCGTGGCCTCGGCGCGTGCAACACGATGGGGACCGCATCCAGCATGGCGATCGTCGCCGAGGCGCTCGGCATGATGCTGCCGGGCACCGCGGTCATGGCGGCGGGCGATCCGCGGCAGCTCCCGGCGGCCGAGGCCGCCGGGCGACGGATCGTCGCGATGACCGCGGACGGCGTGCGGCCATCCGCCATGCTCACCCCGTCCGGGTTCGGCAACGCGATCGCCGCCCTGGCTGCGGTCGGCGGCTCGACGAACGCGATCATCCACCTGTGCGCGGTCGCGGGCCGCCGCGCGCTCACCCTGCCGCTGCGACAGTTCGCGGAGGTGGCCGCGGCCGTGCCGGTCATCGCGGACATCAGCCCCGCCGGAGCCGGCCTGATGCCGGACCTGGCCAGCGCCGGAGGGCTGCCCGCCGTGCTGGCCGAGATTGCCGCGCACCTGGACCTCGGCGCACTGACTGCGGCCGGCGTGCCGCTCGGCGAGGCGCTGGCCGGGACACGCCGCCGGGCAGGGGGGGCCATCAGGGCGGCCGGCGACCCGGTGACGCCGGAGCCCGCGTTCACGGTCGTGCGCGGCAACCTGGCACCTGACGGCGCCGTGATCAAGACCGCAGCTGCGAGTCCCGCGCTGCTCCGGCACCGCGGGCCCGCCGTGGTGTTCCGCTCATACCAGGAGATGCGTGACCGGATCGACGACCCCGGCCTCGACGTCACGCCCGACTCGGTACTCGTGCTGGCCGGCTGCGGCCCCGTTGGCGCCGGCATGCCGGAATGGGGCATGATCCCGATCCCGCGCAAGCTCCTGGAGCACGGCGTCACAGACATGCTGCGGATCACCGACGGGCGGATGAGCGGAACCAGCTTCGGCACCGTAGTACTGCACGTCGCTCCCGAGAGCGCGGTCGGCGGCCCGCTGGCCAGGATCATGGACGGTGACATGGTTAGTCTGGACGCGGCCGCCGGCGGGCTCACCCTCGAGGTCGGGGCTGCCTCGCTCGCCGCGCGCCGCCCGGTGGTCCCAGCGCCCGCCGACCTGCGCGGCTGGCCGGTGCTGCACCGCCAGCACGTCACCCAGGCCCCGGAGGGATGCGACTATGACTTCCTGCAAGCGCGCACGCCTGAGCAGCTGCCATTTGCCGAGCCGGTGATCGGCAGGTCATGAGAAAGGCCGGAACGTCGTGCTAGACAGCCGCTCGCCCGCCCATCCAGGCCAGGTGCTCGCCACCTTCCCCGACCAGCAGCCCGACGAGGTCTCGCGGGTAGTAGCGGCAGCGCGGCAGGCGGCGGCCGGCTGGGCGGCCACGCCCGCGCTGGCCAGGAGCCAGGCACTGCAGGCTGCCGCCGACGCACTCGCGGGCGCGGCGGCCGAGCTGACCGAGGTCGGCATCGCCGAGGTGGGCAAGCCACGGGCGGAGATGACGGCCGAGGTGGCCCGCGGGGTGGCAATCCTGCGCTACTACGCGCAGGCCGCGCTTGATCCCGACGGGGACACGCTGCCGTCGGCGGACGGCCGCTCGCTGCTGATCAGCCGGCACCGCCCGGTCGGCGTCGCGGGCCTTATCACCCCGTGGAACTTCCCGGTGGCGATCCCGCTGTGGAAGGCGGCACCCGCGCTCGCCTACGGCAACGCCGTCGTCTGGAAGCCGGCCCCGGCCGCTACGGCCACCGGCCGGCGGCTCGCCGCATTGCTGGCCGGCGCGCTGCCCGCGGGCGTGCTGTCGCTGGTTACCGGGAACGCCGCCGCCGGGCAGGGCCTCGTCCAGTCCGCCGACGTGATCTCGTTCACCGGATCGGCCGCCGTCGGCAGGCTGGTCGCGGTGCAGGCGGCCAGCCGCGGCATCCAGGCGCAGGCTGAGATGGGCGGCCAGAACCCGGCGGTGATCCTGCCCGGCGCCGACCTGGAGTTCTCCGCGCGGACCATCGCCCAGGCCGCGATGGGATACGCAGGGCAGAAGTGCACGGCCACCTCGCGGGTCATCGTCGTCGGCGGCCCCGCCGCCGCGGCCGAGGCGGCCGAGGCACTCGCTTCGTCTGTCGGCGGCCTGCCGGTTGGCGACCCGGCGGAGTCGGCTACAGTCGTCGGGCCAGTCATCAGCGAGGCCGCCAGGCAGCGCGTCGTGGATGCCGCGGCTGAGGCGAGCGCGGGCGGCGGGCGGGTCCTGACCGGCGGCGATCCGGTCGACGGGGACGGCTTCTTCGTCCGGCCGGTGCTGGCCGCAGGGGTTGACCCGTCGGCCCGGATCGCACAGGAGGAGATATTCGGCCCGTTTGCCGTCATCCTGACCGCCAGGGACGACGACGAGGCGCTGCGCATTGCCAACGGCGTGCCCTACGGCCTGGCGGCCTCGGTGTTCACCACCGACCTGGACCGGGCGCTGCGGTTCGCCGCCGAGCTAGACGCAGGGCTGGTGCGAGTAAACGGGCCGACCTCCGGCGTCGACTTCAACGCGCCGTTCGGCGGCGTCAAGGACTCCAGCATCGGCCCGCGCGAGCAGGGCAAGGCGGCGCGCGACTTCTACACGGTCACCCAGACGACCACGTTCTCCCCCGGCCGCCCCGGCTGACGGCCCGCCGCCGGGAATCGGCCAGCCGTACTGAGCCGGGGCGGACCGCGTAGAAATGGTGTATGAGCGACGATCTAGACGCAGTGCAGGACGAGACTTTCGCGGGCGCGACCAGGGCGACCGCTGACTCCTATCCGGCGGAGCGACGGCTATCGGCCGGGCAGCTGGAGGCCTACCTCGACCGGCGTGCCTTCGCGGTGATCGGCTCGCGCCGGCCCGACGGCCGCCCGCACGCGGCCATGTCCTCCTACGTCCGGCGCGGCCGGGACTTCTGGCTGCCTACCGTGGCGGGCTCGGTCCGCGAGCGCAACCTGCGCGCCGAGCCATGGCTCACCATGACCGTCACCGAAGGCGACCACGACAGCCACGTGGTGGTGCTGCTTGAGGGGCCGGCCGAGGTGATCGCGCCCGCTGCCGTGCCCGCGGACGTGCGGGCCACCGTGACTGGTGAATGGGTCGCTACCTGGATCCGGCTCACCGCGCAGCGCGTGCTGTCCTACGCCGCCGAAGCCACCCAGCCGTAGATCCGCGCGCGGGCCAGCTGTACCTGCGGCCGCCTCGACGCCTATGGTCCAGGAATGACGTCAGCAACGGCTGCGGGTTCGGTCCGGACCGAACTGCGCGTGGATCTGACAGTCGGGCGCCGCACCGCCGGGCGGCCCTTCGGCCGCCTGGTCGTGGATGACAGGGAGCTGGCCGTCCGCTCGGCACCGACCCGGTGGATTCCGGCGCGCTCGGTTAGCAGGGATGCCGTCGGTGAGATCTCGGTGCAGAAGAGAATCATGATCCATCTCCCGGCCGGTCCATGGAGACGCGTCGAGGTGGTCAGCTTCGACCCGGCCAGCTCGTTTGCCGATGTCTCAGTCACGCTGTCAGCGCGCAGGCACATCGTCGATGTGCTCCGCGCCCGCGGATACTCGGTGACCGATCAGCGAGCGTGACCAGGGCACGGCGTCCCTGCTGCCGTCGTGTTGCGGACGTGGTCTACGGTGGCTGCGTGACTGACCTGTGCATGCAGGAGGCCGTTGCCCTCGCGGGGATGCTGCGGCGGCGGGAAGTCTCGGCGCGCGAGGTCGTGTCGGCGCACATCGCCAGGATTGAAGCGTTCGACCCGGCCATCAACGCGATCGTGACGCGGACGTTCGAGTCAGCCCTGGCCCGCGCTGCGGCCGCGGACGAGGCACTGGCCGGCGGCCGGACGACGGGACTGCTGCATGGCCTGCCGGTGGCGCATAAGGACCTGGCTGACACAGCCGGCGTCCGCACCACTTACGGATCGCCGATTTTCGCGGGGAACGTGCCGCGCCGCGATGCGCTGGTCGTGCAGCGGATGGCGCAGGCCGGCGCGATCAGCCTGGGGAAGACCAACGTGCCCGAGTTCGGCACCGGCTCGCATACCGTCAACCCGGTCTTCGGCGCGACCCACAACCCCTACCAGCACGGCCGCAGCGCCGGCGGCAGCAGCGGCGGTGCCGCCGCCGCGCTGGCCGCCCGGCTCATAACCCTGGCCGATGGCACTGACCTCGGCGGGTCACTGCGCAACCCGGCCAGCTTCTGCAACGTCGTGGGGCTGCGGCCGAGCCCCGGGCGCGTTCCCGGCTGGCCGCTCGCCGACGTCGGCGACATGTTCGGCGTGTTCGGGCCGATGGGCCGGACGGTCGCCGATGCCGCGCTGCTGCTGGCCATCCTGGCCGGCCCCGACCCCAGGGTCCCGCTGGCACTGGACCAGCCGCCGCCGGCGATCAGCGAGCCCGAGCAGGTTCGCGCGCTGGTCGACCGGGACCTGACCGGCATCAGGATCGCCTGGAGCCCGGACCTGGGACTGCCGGTGGAGCCGGACGTGCAGGCGGTACTGGCTCCGGCCCGCCGGGTGCTGGCCGGACTTGGCGGCGAGGTCACCGATGCGGCGCCTGACCTGTCCGGCGCGGACGAGGTCTTCCGCACGTTCCGCGCGTTCGCCTACGCCACGTTCCGCGCCGATCTGCTGGCCAGGCATCCCGACCAGATAGGCCCGGAGGTGACCTGGAACATCCAGCAGGGCCTGCAGCTGACCACCGCCGACCTGAGCCGGGCAACCTTGCTGCGCGTCCGGCTGGCCGAGCAGGTCAATGCCTTCTTCGCCGACGTGGACGTGCTCGCGTGCCCGGCCACCCAGGTGGTGCCATTCGACGTGACGCTCGACTGGGTGCACGAGATCAACGGCGCGCCGCAGCAGAACTACCTGGACTGGATGGCGTCGGCCTACCTGATCTCCGCGACCGGCCTGCCGGCCATCAGCGTGCCAGCCGGCTTCACCGCCGAGGGCCTCCCGGTAGGCCTGCAACTGGTCGGCAAACGCCGGGCCGACTGGGACCTGCTCACGGTGGCCCGCGCCTTCGAGTCGGCCACCGGCTACGCGGCGAGGGTGCCGCAGTCCACGCCGTCGCTGACGGCCGCCGGTTCGGCGGCGCCCGCTCCCTGACTCGCGGTGCTGGTAACGAACGGACTAAGCAGGAGGAGCCATGCCGCCATCAGCCGTCTACCGGACAGTGCAGCTAGCGGGACTGCAGGTGCCGCTCATCGAGGTGACCGGCACGGCGGACGGCCCGCTGCTCACCGTGCTGGCCGGCGTGCATGGCTGCGAGTACGCCTCCATGGCGGGCGTCCGGCGCTGGACGCACGAGCTGCGCAGCCGCGAACTGCGCGGCCGGGTCAGGGCCGTCCCGGTGCTCAACCTGCCAGCCTTCACCGCCCGCAGCCCGTTCGTGGTGCCGGAAGACGGCAAGAACCTCAACCGCTGCTTCCCCGGTAATCCGGCCGGCACTCTCACCGACCGGCTGGCGTACGACACATTCACCCAGCTCGTCGAGGGCAGCGACGCGCTGGTCGACGCGCACTGCGGTGACCTGGTCGAGGCACTTGAGCCGTTCGCGCTTTACGACGGCGGGCCGAGTGAGCCGAGCGCTCGCGAACTCGCGATTGCCTACGGGCTGCCGTACGTGCTGCGGCAGGAGCCAGGCCCGGACCAGACGGTGGCCGGGTCAACGAGCGCGGCGGCCGCGGCGGCCGGCATTCCGGCGATCATCGCCGAGGCCGGCGGCTGCGGGCTGGTGGAGGAGCACGCGGTGCGGCTGCACATTACCGGGCTGGATCGGGTCCTCGCGGCGCTGGGCATGACCGATCCGCGGCCGGACGATGCGGCCGGCCGGCCGGCGCCGACATTCCTGCGGGACTCGATCTGGCCGCATTGCCGCCAGGCCGGCTGGTGGGAGCCGGCCGTCAGGCCGGGCGACGCTGTCGCCGAGGGCCAGGTGCTCGGCACGATCAGCAGCCTGGACGGCGCGGCGGTGCTGGAAGCGATCAGCGCACCGGCGGCCGGCGTCATCATGTTCCTCACCAGCTCGCCCGCGGTGACGGCGGATGGCCTGCTGCTCGGGCTCGGGGTGGCCTAGCCCGTCCTACGCGGATAGCGCCGGCTGCTGGGCGGGCTGGTCCTTCGCTGCGAGCCCCTCGAGCCTGCTCCTGCTCTGCGGAACGGCCACGCCGTATGTGGCCAGGCGGTGTCGCCGCAGCGGGCCCTGCGGCAAGGCCGGAAGCCAGGTGGCCTCCCAGGCCCTGGCATCCAGGCTCGCTGCGGTCCAGATGTCTTGCCGCAGTCCGCTGGCGACCTTAGCGGCGGCAGACCGCACGCTCGCGCCGCTGACACCAAGCGCGGCGGCGACGGTCACCAGGCTCGTCCACACCTTGGCCGTCCCGTGGCTGTCCGCGATGGCGAGGTACAGCAGTCCGCCGGTAGCCGCGGCCATGACGATGACGACGGGCCAGAACCGGCGCAGGATCGCTGCCGTCAGCTGCCGGGTGGTCCGGACGATGGACTCGCCGCCCTGGATCCAGGCGTCCACGCTCGGCTGGCTGGTCGCGGTCGCCTCACCGGCGAGCAGGGCATGCCACGCCGACGCCTGAGCGCGCAGGGCTGCCACCACCGACCAGTGCGCCGTCGCCCAGCCTGTGCTGACCTGAGACGCGTTGGCGTCGGCCCAGTCCTGCCAGTTCTGCAGCGACCGGCTCACTGTGGCAGCCTCCTGTGATGGCAGCGCGCTGCCTGCGGCCACGAGCCAGGACTGCAAGGTCGCCAGCCGGTGCCGGTCGAACTGCCGCGCGAAGAACGCCGGTCCCTTCTTCTCGTCAGGCAGCCAGCACGTGTCGCTCAGCGCCCGGCCCAGCTGGTAGGCGTTGAGCTGCTCGTACTGAAGGATGAGCTTGTCGAGGATCTGAAAGTGCAGTGCTCCGACTGCTGGCCCGAAACCCTCGTGATCAGCGGCTTTCCAGGCGGTCGTGATGTCGGTGCTCGACAGGCCGGACGGACCGAGCAGGTTGTCCAGTTGCGCGAACGCCAGACTCATCTGGTCGTCATCGCTGAGCTCGGAGACGGTGGGCAGGTGGCCTAAGGTTCCGCCGCCCTGCCGGTGCGGAAGAGGACCGTAAAACTGCGCCATCAGCCATCCCAGCGAGAATGCGGACCCCACTGGCCAGCCCGCCTCGCTCCCCGCACCAGACATGAGCATCTCCCCACGCTCTGCATCCTTTGCGGCAAGTGTGCTGGAAAATGCCGAGCTTTCATAGCCACACTGGGAGCAGGCGGGCCGTTCCGGCATGGGAGGAGTCGCCGTGTCGCACATCGGAGTCAACCTCGGATTCGGCAACCTGCACGAGAGCCTGACCGACGAGCAGATGTACGCCGGCGAGCTCAGGCTCGCCGCACTCGCCGACGAGCTTGGGTACGACAGCCTGTGGGCGGTCGAGCATCACTTCGACGACTACGCGATGTGCCCGGACAACGTGGTGCTGCTGGCCAACGTCGCGGGCCGCACGCAGCGCCTCAAGCTAGGCACCGGCGCGGTGATCCTGCCGTGGAACAACCCGCTCCGGGTAGCCGAGAAGATGATCATGCTCGATATCCTCTCTGGCGGCCGGGCGATCTTCGGCATGGGACGCGGACTGTCCCGCACCGAGTACGTCCCGTTCGGCATCCCGATGTCGGAATCCCGCGGCCGGTTCGACGAGGCCGCCGCAATGATCGTCGACGCCCTGGAGACCGGCTGGATAGAAGGCAAGGGGCCGTACTACCCGCTGCCGCGGACCCAGCTGCGGCCGAGCCCGCCCAGGTCGTTCCGCGGCAGGCTGTACTGCGTCGCAGGGTCGCCCGACTCGGTCAGGTCGTGCGTCAGCATCGGCGCATCGCTGCTCACGATCGTCACCCAGCCGGTCGCCAACCTCATGCCGGTGTTCACCAGCTACCGCGAGCAGTACCTGGCCGCCCACGGCGTGGACGCGCCGCCGATCGGGCTGAACATGAACATGTACTGCCACCAGGACGCGGAGGTGGCCAGCGAGCGGGCGCTGCTCTACGTGCACCGGTTCTTCGGCTCGAACGTCAGGCACTACGAGTTCACCGGCGAGCACTTCGCGCAGATCGAGGGCTACCAGCGGTACGACGACATAGCCAGGGTGTTCAGGCAGATCGGGGTGGACGCGGCGGCGGACGCCTACGCCGCGTGCGCGCTGAGCGGCACCCCGGAGCAGATCCTCGAGAAGATCGCCGGGATCAAGCAGGTCCTCGGCAGCTTCGAGCTCACGGTCCTGCCGAGCTTCGGCGGCATGCCGTATGACCAGGCCGAGCAGAGCCTGCAGCTGTTCGCCAGCGAAGTCATGCCAGCGGCCAGGGAAATCCAGGAACGCCAGGAGATCCGGAGCTGACCGGCCGCCGTCAGGGGAGGTAGTCGTGGCCAAGCTCGACGTGCCCGCGGTCCCGGTTATCGCCGACCACAACCAGCCCATCGAGATGCGTGACGGCACGCGGCTGCGCGCCGACGTCTACCGCGCGGCGGAGGGCGGCCCGTTTCCCGCCCTGCTCATCCGCACGCCGTATGGCGAGCAGATGCTGCGCGCCGCAGCGCCAGTGATGCCCGCGATCGACGCGGGATTCGCCGTCGTGCTGCAGCACTGCCGCGGCACCGGCACCTCAGACGGGGAGTTCGTGACGTTCGAGAACGAGGCCGCCGACGGCGCCGACACGATCGAGTGGTGCGCCAGGCAGCCGTGGTGCGACGGGAGCGTCGCGATGACCGGGCCGTCCTACCTCGGCATGGTTCAGCTGGCGGCTGCCGCGACGGCGCCGCAGGCGCTCAGGGGCATGGCGCTGACCGTGACGCCGGCCGACTACCACTGGGGGCTGGCCTACCGGCAGGGCGCCTTCCAGCTCGGCCAGGCGCTCGGCTGGCACCTGCTCAAGACCGGGCAGCAGCTGGCCTACCGCGCCGCCGCGGGCCAGGACATATCCGCGGCCATGCCCGGGCTGCTCGCGCTTATGGCCAGCCCGGCAGCGGCCTACGAGCGGCTTCCGCTGCGTGACATGCCGGCCGTCAGCGACGTCATCCCGAGCTGGCGTACCTGGCTGGACCACGAGCAGCGGGATCAGTACTGGGCCGGGCTGAGCTACCGGGACGGCCGCCACCGGGTGAGCGCCCCGGCGCTGCACGTGGGCGGCTGGTTTGACCTGTTCCTCGGCGGGACGCTGGACAACTTCACCACCCTGTCGCGGCATGCGGCGACCGAGCGTGCCAGGCGCGGTCAGCGCCTGATCGTCGGCCCGTGGACGCATGCCGACCGGACCGGGGCGGCCGGCGAACTGTACTTCGGGGCCGCGGCGTCGGAGCAGGCGATCCGGCTCGAGCAGGCCCAGCTGGACTTCCTGCGCCGTGCCGTGCGGCCGGACCAGGGCCCGACGGGCGAGGGCCGCGAAGGCCAGGCAGATCCGTCCGGCCCAGATCGGGCCGCGCCGCGGGTGAAGCTGTTCGTGATGGGCGACAACGTGTGGCGGGACGAGGACGACTGGCCGCTGGCGCGCACCAGGTGGACACCCTGGTACCTGCACGGCGACGGGTCGCTGTCACCCTCCGCGCCGCAGGCCGGCACCGCGCCGTCGCGCTATGCGCATGACCCTCGGGACCCGGTGCCGACGGTGGGCGGGGCGACGCTGCTGGCCAGCGGTGCCGGCGGGGTCGCCCGCCTCGCGGGTCCGCGGGACCAGCGCGCGGTCGAGTCGCGCCCGGACCTGCTCTCGTTCACGAGCGCGGAACTGGCCGAGGACCTCGAGGTGACCGGGCCGGTAACGGTCACGCTGCACGCCGCGACGTCGGCTGCCGACACCGACTTCACCGCCAGGCTCGTCGACGTCTGGCCGGACGGCCGCGCCCTGGGCATCACCGACGGCATCGTGCGCGCGCGCTACCGCGACGGCACCGGCCGGGCCACCCCGATCGTCCCTGGCCAGGTGCACGAGTACAGCATCGACCTGATCGCCACCAGTCAGGTCTTCAGGGCCGGGCACCGGCTCCGGGTGGACGTCGCCAGCTCGAACTTCCCCTGCTATGACCGCAACCCCGGCAACGGCGCGCTGGCGGCGACCGCCACCGAAGACGACTTCGTCGTCGCCGAGCAGGCCGTGTATCACGACAGCGACCACCAGTCCCGCATCACCCTGCCCGTGATCCCGCGGCCGGGACGGACACCGGCAGACGCCCGATGAGCGCGCTGCCGGAGCTGCGCGGCAAGGTCGCGGTGGTGACCGGCGGCGCTTCGGGGATCGGCAAGGGAATCGCCAGGCAGCTGATCGCTGAGGGCATGCGCGTCGTCATCGCCGACATCGAAGCCGGCCCGCTGCGGAGCGCCGCGGACGAGCTAGGCGCCGTCGGCGTCCGGGCCAACGTCAGCGACCTGGGCAGTGTGCGGATGCTCGCCCAGGCGGCGATCAGCCAGTTCGGCACCGTGCACGTCATCTGCAACAACGCCGGCGTCGGGCCGATGGCGCGGGTCGCCGACCTGACCATCGATGACTGGCACTGGATCATCGGGGTCAACCTGTACGGCGTCATCCACGGCGTGCAGACGTTCCTGCCCATCCTCGAGGCCAACGGCGACGGCGGCCACGTTGTCAACACAGCATCGATGTCCGGGCTCGTCGCGCCGCCGGGGCTCGGCGCCTACTCCGTCACCAAGTTCGGGGTGGTAGCGCTGACCGAGACACTGGCCGCCGAGCTTCGCCAGGCCGGATCCAAGGTCGGTGCCACGGTGCTGTGCCCTGGGACGGTGCGCACCAACATCCACACCAGCTCGCGCAACCGGCCAGAGCACCTGGCTGACCGCGGGCTCGCGGACATCGACATCTCCGCCCAGGACAACCCGGCGTACCGCTGGATCACCCCGGAGGACGCGGGCGCGGTGGTAGTGCGCGCGATCAAGCGCGGCGACCTATACGCGCTCACCCACCCGGACTGGTACGCCATGGTGGAACGGCGGCACAGCAGGATCGCCGCCGCATTCCGGCAGGCCGGCGACGACCGGCCTTGACAAGATACTGGCGTGCCCACTCATGTCGTCCTGCTGCGCGGCGTCAACAACATGGGCAGCAAGAAGGTCACCATGGCCGAGCTCAGGGAACTTGTGACCTCGCTCGGCCATGCCGATGTGACGACCTACATCCAGAGCGGGAACGTCCTGTTCACGCCGCGGCCGACGGGCAGCCGGGCGGCAGCCCGCACGGACACCTCCGAGCTGGCCACCGAGCTGGAGCAGGCCATCGCCGCCAGCCTCGGCGTGCGGGCCCGCGCCGTGGTGCTCTCCCGCGAGGAGCTGGCCGGCTGCCTGCGAGATAACCCGTTTCCCGGCGAGACCAACCCGAGGCTGCTGCACGCGGTGTTCCTGCCCGAAGCAGCCGGACCCGGCCTGGCTGCCTGGCTGGCTGACGCCGAGCGGCAGGCGCGAGCCAACGGCAGCAGGGACCGGGCCCGGCTTGCCGGCCGCGCGGTCTACTTGCACACGCCGGACGGATACCCGCGCAGCGAACTGCGCCGCGCGCTCGCCAGGACGGGCGGCCCCACCTCGGCCGCACTGGCCGGAACCGCGCGCAACTGGGCGACAGTCAGCAGGCTGGCCGAGCTTTGCCGGCCCTGACCTGCGGGCCTGACCTGCGGGCCTGCCGGCCGAGCGGGAACCAGACGCCGCCTGGCGCAGTGAAGTCCGGCGCCGCCACCGCCTGGTCGGCGCGGGAAAGCGCCGCCACCGCCTGGCCGGCGCGGGAAAGCGCAGGCCGGCCGGACCAGGGATAGCCCGCTCCGGACGGGCCTTTTTCATCTTGGCGGCCTGGCATTCGTGCGGTAGCATCCAGTGACTATTCCTATTAATTAGACTGACATAATAGGCATAACGATATTCGGATCTGAAACGAAGGCAGGTCTGCCGATGACTACCGCAGGACATCCGGATACTGCGCCCGCGGCGCAGAGCGCCGCCCCGAGCACCAAGCTCGCCCGGCACACCGTGGGCCTGCCCGGCGTGCTCTTCCAGTCGGTCACGTTCATGGCACCCGGCGGAGCGGTTGCCACCTCGCTGGCCGTCGGAGCGGTGTTCGCGGGCGGCGCGCTTCCGCTGTCGGTGCTGCTCACGATGATCGCCGCGATCGTCATCGCCGCTTCGATCGCGCAACTGGCCAGGCACCTGCCGTCGGCGGGAAGCATCTACACCTACCCGGCGCAGGGCCTGCACCCGGTCGTCGGTTTCCTCGTGGGCTGGGGCTACGCGCTGATCACCGGCCTGGTCGGGCCGATCGTCAACCTGCTCATCGGCTACTTCGTCGGGACCATCCTCAACACCGAGTTCGGCTGGAACTTCAAGGCCATGTGGCTGCTGTTCATGCTGCTGTCGGCGGCGCTCACCGCGCTGCTCGGCTACCGCGGGGTCAAGCTCGGCACCAGGTTCGGCATCGCGCTCGGCGCGTTCGAGATCCTCGTCTTCGTCCTGCTGTCGTTCTGGCTGCTGGCGCACGCGGCGCCGGGAGGGCTGACGTTCAGCGTCTTCACGCTCAAGTACGCGACGGTCAAGGGCTTCCACGGGACCTCGGGCCTGATCGCCGGGTCGATCTACGTGTTCCTGGCCTTCGTCGGGTTCGAGGCCGCCGCTCCGCTGGCCGAGGAGGCGCGCGAGCCGCGCCGCACCGTGCCGCGCGCCGTCCTGCTGTCCTGCCTGATCATCGGAGTGTTCTACCTCTTCACGACGGTGGCGGCGGCCGCCTACGTGGGCCCCGCGCACCTGCAGACCTACGGCGGGCTCGACGGCGGCAGCCCGTGGATCCTGTTCGCACGGCAACTGTGGGGCTGGGGCTGGGTCATCGTCTTCCTGGCCGTGGTCAACTCGTTCTTCGCCAACGGCAACTCCGCGCTGATCGCCTCGACCCGCACCTGGTACGCGATGGGCAGGATCAGGCTGCTCCCTGGTGCCTTCGAGCGGACCAGCCCCAGGTACTCCTCCCCCGTCGTCGGCATCGCGGCGCAGACCCTGCTGACCCTCGTGATCGCGCTGCCGCTGGCGCTCCACTACGGCCCGGTGACTGCGTTCGAGTTGCTCGCCACCATCCTCACCGCGGTCATGCTCGGGATCTACATCATCATCAACCTCTCGAGCATCGGCTACTACCTGCGCAAGCAGCGGGCCGAGTTCAACTGGTTCCTGCACCTGGTGCTGCCGGCGGCGGGCGCCCTGATCCTCATCCCGGTGCTGGCGGCGGCGGTCGGCGTCGGGTCAAGCCTGCTGAAGTTCGTCTCGCCGCTGCCCTACCCGATCAGCGAGGCAGGCCTCGCGGTCGGGATCTGGTTCCTGATCGGCCTTGGCTACCTGGGCTACCTGCTGGCCAGGCACCCGCGCCGGATCAGCGAGATGGGGGAAGTCTTCGAGTAGCGAAACGACGCCTCCGGCGGCGGACTCCGCGCCGTCAGGGACTCAGGCTTCGTCGCCGGGCTCGGCTGCGCGGCCGGGGTCGGCGGAGTCCTGCTGGCCCGCGCTGTCCTGGCGCGACTGATAATCGTCCGCGCTGGCATGCACATAGGCGAGCAACTCCGGGTTCATGCGCGTCAGGCCCCGCCGGTCATAGGTCCGCACCACCACCGTGCCGACCAGCAGCCAGAAGACCAGGCCCACCGAGGCCAGGATCACGGCCCTGGTGAGCCCGGCGTCCGCGCGCGCGTCGAAGTACAGGATCGCCCTGGTCCCGGACAGGATCTGCCGCAGCGGCTCGACCTCGGCCAGCCAGCGCAGCGGGGCAGGCAGCGCCTGCAACGGCACGGTGCCGCCGGCCGAGGCCAGTCCCGCGTACACGAACAGCAGCAGCGCAAGCAGCTGGCCGAGGGACAGCCCGAACACCGCGGACAGCGCGATAGTGCCGATCGCCACGCTGGTGGCGGCCAGCCAGATCAGCAGCCACAGCAGCCCGACGTGCGGAGCGTCCATCCGCAGGATGCCGGCCGCGACGATCAGCATGAGCCCGGTCATCACGCCTGCCAGGACGGGCGCAATGACCCACTTGATAACGAGCGTGTGCCACCTGTTGATCGGCACGGGCCGGCGCTGCTGCCACCGGGTGCCGATCTCGGTGCTGGCATATCCGAGCGCCGCGTCCACTGACGAGTTGGTGATCACCCCGCCCACGAACCCGCACAAAAGCGTCAGCAGCGCGATGTAAAAGGCGCTCAGGCCCAGTGCGTTGTGGCTGGGCAGCGGCCGGTACACCACCGTCGTCACGGTGACCGGGTCGGCCAGGAATGCCCTGATCACCGGCGTCGAGGCCGCCGCCGGCGCGACCGCGGTGAGCTGCCGCCCGATCTGGCGCGAGACCACCGCGAGGGCCGGCTCGAGGATGCCGCTGGCCAGGCTGGCGCCCTCCGTGCCGGCCCGCTGGTTGGTCAGGATGACTATCTCGGGCCTGGCATAGCGCGGCCCGCTCGGGGCCACGCCGGCCAGCGAGAGCAGCGAGCCGGTAAAGCCGGGCGGGATCACGACCGTCGCGTAGTAGCCGTCGCGGTTCATGGCCTGCTCGGCAGATCCGAGCGTGGTATCGGTCAGCGCCAGCGGGCTGGCGATGGCCGGGCTGCGCGACAGGGCGGCCTGCACACTCTGGCCGACGTCGATCCGCCGCGTGCCGACGGTGGCGCCGCGGTCGGCGTTCACCACCGCCACTGGCAGGCCGCGCAGGTGGCCGAGGGGATTGACCACCGAGCCGATGTAGAAGACGGTCAGCAGGATCACCATGATCGAGGCCACGGCGAGGGGGAAGATCCAGAAGGCTGGCTTCTTCAGCAGCTGGCCTGCCCGGACCTGGGCGGGTCGCCATGACCCGCCGGCATCCCCGCCGGGAGTGGAAGAGTCGCTGCTCACCTGGGTCTCTCCCTCATCGTCTTCGGCTCCCGCCAGTGCGGTTCCGTCGTTGCCAGCCCCGCGCTTCGCTGACGGACCACCGCTGTCATTCCCCGGATCCGGCCTGGGCGCAGCTCGCGGACGCGAGCGGCGTCTGTCGATTGCCAGGACTTAGCCAGGGTTTTACGACCCGGAGCGTCGGGCGGCGGACATCGCATCAACTTGCCGTTCACGGGCGTCCTGCACGGTCCACGGCTGCGCGGGGCTACCGTCGGCGTCCAGCCCGTACCTGAGCAGCCGGTCACCTTCTGCGCCTGCACCGGCTTGCCTTAGCTGCTGCGCCAGGTGCTCGCCCCGGTCAGGTCGACCTCAGCTCACCCTCGGTGTCGCCCGGACGCTGAAGTGCACGTACCTCTCGCCGGTGCGCAGCCGATAGAAGGTGACGGGCGTCCAGTGCCGCGACTGCGGCTCCCGTACGACGAACAGGCCCTCCCGCACCGGCACCATGGCGTACTCGGTGACCGGGTCGGCCCTCAGCTTCGCCAGCGGCCCGGTCACAGTGGTCCGCAGCACCGGGCCATCGTCCCCGGCCAGCACGTCGATCCGCATGCCGGCCCGCTCGTACGTTCCCGCGTAGGGCTGGATGTCTGCCTGCACCGGCTCGGCCGGCGGGGCCAGCGGCCGCGGCATCGCCACGTCAGCCAGCTCGGCGAAGATCTCGCGGTAAAGGTCCTCGTACAGGTCACCGGCGCTGCCGCCGTTCGTGAGCAGCGTCACCGCCAGGCCCTCGTCGGGCAGCAGCCGCAGGAAGGCTGACTGCCCGACGGTGTTCCCGTCGTGGCCTATCAGCTGGCGGCCTGCCCAGCCGAACCGGATCCAGCCGATGCCCCACGAGTCGCCGAGCGCGTACTTGTCGGGCAGCTCGGCCTGCAGTTCTGTCATCGCCTTCGCGCTGGCCTCGCTGAGCAGCCTGGTGCCGTCGGGAGCAAGGCCGCCCGTCAGGTGCAGCCGGGCAAAGCCCAGTACGTCGGCGGCGGTGGCGCTGATCAGGCCCGCGGGCCCCATGGCCCGCGGCAGCATCCACACCGGCGCGCGGGCCGGCTCGTCGGTTCCCTCGCTGACGTGGCCGACAGCAGCCCGGTACAGCAGCGCATCTTCGGGCAGGGTGACGGTGCGCGTCAGGCCAAGCGGGACGAACAGCCGCTCCTTCATCACGCTGTCCCAGGTCGCGCCTGTCAGCTTCTCGATGACCCGGCCCGCGAGCACGAAGCCGGAGTTGCAGTACGACCAGGTGGCGCCGAGCGGATGGTTTTGCGCCACCTCGGTGAGCTGACCGACGTACTTCTCCAGGCAGTCGTCGCCGCGGCCGGTGTCGGTGAACACGTCACCGTCGATGCCGCTGGTGTGCGTCAGCAGGTGGCGCATGGTCACCTGCTTGGTCACGTCCGGGTCCGCGAGCCGCAGCTCAGGCAGTATGTCCGCCACCGGCGCGTCGAGGTCGAGCAGGCCCTCGTCGGCAAGCTGCATGGCAACTGTCGTGGTCCAGACCTTGGTGATGGAACCGATCTGGAACAGCGCGTCTGCCGTCGCGGGCACCCCGGTGTCCTTGTTGAGCACCCCGCAGGCAGCCTCGGCCAGCTCGTCTTCACCGCCAGGCCGTACCCGCAGGATGCCGAGCGCCGCGCCTGGCACTCTGTGGCGCTCCGCGAGGGCCGTCAGCCGCCGCTGCCAGTGCGCGGCATCGATGCGCGGGCGGCGCGTCCCGGCGCCGGCCGCGTACTGCTCGACCCACTCCACCACCCGCCGGTTGAAGTCCATCCGGTGCGACGGCTTCCCGTCCAGGATGAACAGGTGCGATGCGTCCGGATAGAGCACCAGGCGGGTCGGCACGCCGCGCTCGCGCAGCGCGGTGTGCCACTGCTCGGCCTGGCCGATCGGGCAGCGCACGTCGGCCGTCCCGTGCACGATGAGCGTCGGCGTGGTTACCTGGCTGACCTGCGACAACGGCGAGAGAACTGCGTAGCGCTCAGCATCGGCCCACGGCTGGCCGCCGAGCTCGAACTCGCTCAGGTGGTGGCCGGCGTCGGAGGTGCCTGCCATGCTGACCAGGTCGGCCACCACGCCGCCGGCCACCGCAGCGGCGAACCGCTGATCCCGGCTGGTGAGGTAGCAGGTCATGTAGCCGCCGTAGCTATAGCCAGTCACGGCAAGCCGCGCCGGGTCTGCGAGACCCTCGGCTACGAGCTGGTCGACCGGCTCCAGAAAGTCCCTGGCGTCGGCCTCTCCCCACTGGCCGAGCGCCGCGGTGAAGAACTGCTCGCCGTAGCCGTCGCTGGCCCGCGGGTTGAGCAGCAGCACCGTCCAGCCGCGCGCGGCGAGCTCCTGGTGGTAGATGTGCACAGGATCGGCGGCACCGTTCCAGGCGTTGTGCGGGCCTCCGTGGATGTCCAGCAGCAGCGGGCCCGGCTGCTGGCCGCGGGCTGGGTCGCGGATGAGCCAGCCGTGCACGACGGTGCCATCAGAGATCGTGAACTCGCGCTCCTCCCTGCCGAACAGCTCCGTTTCCTGCTGGCCCGCGCCGTGCCCGGTCCGCACGGTCTCAGCGCCCGTGCGCAGATCGACGACCGCGACTTGCCCGAAAGAGGTAGGCGTCGCCAGCACGATCGCCGCCGCCCCGGCCGCCACCGACATCCCCGCGACATTGCGCCCGGCCCCGGTCACGACCGGGCTGGGGCTACCGCCCTCGGCCGGCACCGAGTACACATGCGTGCAGCCGCGGTCCCGCACGCAGAACAGCACAGCCTGCTTGTCGTCGCTGAGCTGCGGCGGCGCACCGGGGTAACCCGGCCCCCCCGCCATCACGTTGCGGTCCAGCGAGGCAGCCAGGTCGGTCACGGCACCGCCGTCGAGCGGCACCCGCAGCAGCCTGTTGTGGCCAGAGGGAGAGCCGATGGTGCCGACGGCGAGCAGCGCGGTGGCGTCCGCGGTCCAGATGACAGCACCGCCCGAGCCGTCGGCCAGCCCGGCGAGCCGCGGCTCGGCCGCCGCGCCGGACACGTCCAGCACGTAGACGGGCGCGCGCGCCGTCAGATCGGCGTCCGGGGCGGTCGCCGCGACGAACGCGAGCCTGCCCGAGTCCGGCGACCAGGCAGGGCCGCCGGCGTGCCAGTCACCGCTGGTCAGCTGCCGGCACTGCCGGCCCTCGAGGTCGAGCACGTGCAGGTGCTGGCGCACGGTGCGGAGCAGCCCTGCGCCGTCCGCCTGATAGTCGAGCCGGTCGGCCTCGATCGGCGCGCCCGCGCGCCGTTCCCGCGCCTTGTCGTCCTCGCCAGCCTCCGCGTGCAGGTCCACGGGGGCCGCGAACGCGATCCTCGAGCCATCCGGGCTCCACACCGGCGCGCCTGCGCCGAGCGGCAGCGTTGTGAGCTGCTCGGGCTCCCCGCCCGAGGCCGGGAGCAGCCAGAGCTGCGCTGGCCCGTCCTGCGCGCGCAGGAACGCGATCTGGCCGCCGTCCGGCGACCAGGCGGGCGCCATATCGGACTGGCCGCGCGTCAGCTGCTGCGGCTCGCCCGCCACCGCACCCACCCGCCACAGTGCCCGCACCGAGCGGTCGGCGTCGGCGTCGCCGCTGCGCAGGACATAGACGACCTGTTTGCCGTCAGGACTTAGCGAGGGCTGCTCGGGCACGGCAAACGCGGTCAGGTCCTCGATGCGCTGGCGTCGCGTCACCGGTATCCCTCCTCAGCTTGGGTTTGCTGGGTCCTACCATCGTACGGAGATCAGGCCGAAGCCCATCGGATCGTACGAATAGGCCAGTCTGGGTCAGGCAGGGCCAAGTTGCCGGTGCCGTGCGCTGTGAACGACGTCACTCAATTGCCAGGACTTAGTCAGGGTTTTACCAAGTTCCGGTCAAGAACATCCAGGTAGGCTCCTTCCCCATGTCCGCCAACCTCCCGCGGCGATGACCGCGCCCTTGATCACGTGACCGGGCTAGCAAGGGCCTGGACCTTCACCCCCAGCAGGCCTGCAGCCGACCGGGACAGGCAGCAGCCAAGTCCGGCAGCCGCCAGCACCGCAGCGCCCCGGTCCCGGCTCGCCTGGCTGGACGCGCTGCGCGGGATTGCCGCGCTCTGCGTCGTGTACACCCACTTCGGGTCCCGCGTGCTGCTCAGGTTCCACACCGATGTCTACAACGTCTTCGACCCCGGCCTCTACGGGGTGCTGGTCTTCTTCCTGATCAGCGGCTACATCGTGCCCGCATCGCTGGAGCGCACCGGCAACCTGCGCACCTTCTGGATCAGCCGGCTGTTCCGCCTGTTCCCGCTCTTCGCCGTCGTCATCGCGATCACGCTCGTCCTGCACCTGTTCGGCATCGGCGGCCTCGGGAACACCAACCAGGACGTGGCGGGCTCGGTGCTCGCGCACCTGTTCATGCTCAGTGACATCGTGTCCGGCCACAACCTGATCGTCGTGATCTGGACGCTGTCCTACGAGATGGTGTTCTACCTGCTGCTGACCGCGCTGTTCACCGCGGGCCTGCACCAGCGCAGCGGGACGCTCGCACTTACCTTCGCTGCCGGGGCACTGCTGCTCGGCGGGCTGCTGCCGACCGGCTGGCTGACCGGGCACGTCAGCCTCACCCAGCTCGCCCTGATCACCGATGTGCTGGTGATTGGCGGCGTGGTCATGGCAATAGCCGGCCGCGGGCGGCCGCAGGCCATCGCGGCCTGGCTGGCGGCGGCGACCGGGCTGGTCCTGGTCCTGTTCAACGGGCAGAAGTTCGCCTATGAGGGACTGGCCATCCTGGCCCTCATGTTCACCGGGACCATCATCTACCGCGCCCAGCACGGGCAGGTGAGCCGGAAGCTGGCCGGCACCGTCGTAGCCGCCGTCTTCGCCGCCGCCATCGCCGCCGGCGCCTGGCACATCCCGGCCCTGACCACCGCGAGCCAGCCAGGACGCCAGCAGCTTGAGTGGGTCGTATCGGTTGCGCTGGCCGGCCTGACGTTCGCCGTCGGCCTGGCCCTGCAGAACATGCGCGTGCCAAGGGCCCTGGCCTGGCTCGGCCTGGTGAGCTACTCGGTGTACCTGACGTTCCCGCTGCTGCTCGACGTATACGACAAGATCCCGTTCCCGGCGAGCTACTACCAGCTGGACTGGCTGCAGGCCGGCGTATCGGTGGTGTATCTCGCCGTCCTGCTGGCACTGGCCACGCTCAGCTACCGCCTGGTGGAGGCGCCCATGCAGCGGCTCGGACGCCGCGCTGCCAAGCGGCTGGAGGCGCGACTGGCGTTTCGTTCAGCGCGCTGCGGGTAGCGGCGTTGGACCAGGAAAGGAAGTGAGCGATGTACATCGGTATCGGCACGATCGTGCTCATCATCATTATCGTGCTCGTCATCCTGGCTCTTCGCCGCGCCCTGTGAGCCTGCCGCGCGGCGGGCCGGTGCCTGGCTTGTGTGCCGGTGCCGGCCCGCCGTCGCGCGGAACGTGCGAGAGTAACAGCGCGCCAGTGCAGGCTCGCGACCGCCGGAGACACCATGGATATCACGCAGCTGATCCTGGACGACCACGCTGAGCAGCGGCGGCTGTTCGCGATGCTTGAGCAGATCGATTCCGGCAACACCGCAGCGCTGGCAGATGTGTGGGGACGGCTGTCCGCGTTCCTGGAAGTGCACGCGCAGGCCGAGGAAGAGATCTTCTATCCCGAGCTAGTCCGGCTCGCCATCGCGCCGCGCCCGCTGCCAACCGCGGAGCCCGAGACGATTGACGCGATCCGGGACCACAACGAGATCAGGGACGCGATCGCCGCGGTGGCCGGGCACAAGGTCGGCGGCCAGGACTGGCGCGACGCGGTCGGCGCAGTCAACGTGGCCAATGGCGACCACATGGCCGAGGAGGAGCGCGAGGGCCTGACAGACTTCCGCCGCCGGGTCAGCCTCGCCGAGCGGCATGAGCTGGCGGTGCGGTTCGCGGCCTACGAGGCGCGGCACATCACCGGCGTGCGGCCGGTGGACAAGGACCCTGAGGAATACGTTCGCGAGCAGGAAGAGGCAGCCCGCGCGATCCACGCTCCTGGTTCACTCCGCATCGGCAGCCTGAAGGGCTGACGCCGGCGCTCCCGGCCCGGCCCGGCCCAGCCCCGGCCGGCCGCCGCCACAGCGACAGCCTCGCCCAGGTCTAGACTCGATTCGTGCGGCCATGATCAGAAATCTGCCGGGGCACATGCCGTGCGATGGTCGGTAGCACTGACCAGTCAGGCGCGCCGACGGCCCTCCGGCACCCGGCTTTCCACTTCGCCTGGATGCGGACGGGGGCGCCCACCAACTGCGGATGGCTCATGCCAAGGGGGGCAAAATGCCATACATCAAGGTAGGCGAGGAGAACTCAGGCTCAATCCAGCTGTACTACGAGGACCATGGCTCGGGACAGCCCGTAGTCCTCATCCACGGGTATCCGCTCAGCGGCCGTGCCTGGGACAAGCAGCTGGCAGCGCTCATGGAAGACGGCCGGCGCGTGATCACCTACGACCGGCGCGGATTCGGGAAGTCCAGCCAGCCCGCCACCGGCTATGACTACGACACCTTCGCCGCGGACCTGCGCGTGCTGCTCGACACGCTCGACCTGAGCGACGTCACGCTGGTCGGGCACTCGATGGGCACCGGCGAGGTCACCAGGTATCTGGGCAACTACGGGTCGTCCCGGGTCGCCAGGGGCGTCCTGGTGTCGCCGATCCCGCCGTTCCTGCTGCAGACCGACGATAACCCCGAGGGCGTGCCCGGCAGCGCGTTCGACGGATTCGTGCAGAGCGCCCGCCAGGACGCGCCGGCCTGGATGAAGACCTTCCTCGACCTCTTCTTCAACATCGACAAGTTCCGCGGCACCAGGGTCAGCGACCAGTACTACCACTACTGCTGGGAACTGGCCGCGTCCGCCTCGGCCACCGCCGCCGTGGCGTGCATCCCGACCTGGGAGACCGACTTCCGCGGTGACCTGCCCAAGATCGATGTGCCGATGCTCGTCATCCAGGGGGATGATGACAACGTCCTGCCCTACCCCAAGACCGGCAAGCGCCTGCCCGGCATGATCCGCAACCTGCAGGTCGACGTGATCGAGTCGGGCCCGCACGCGATCTGCTGGACCCACGCCGACGAGGTCAATGCGGCGCTGCTCAAGTTCATCGCCTGAGCATCGGTCCGGTAGCAGCGGACCCTGGCGCAGTCCGGCCGGGGTCCGCTCAGCGTGAAGGCGGTTGCCATGGAGTATCTCGTCACCATGACCACTCATGTCCCAGACGGAACGCCCGAGCAGGCCGTGGACGACGTCCGCGCCAGGGAGGCCGCTCACTCAAGCGAACTAGCGGCGCAGGGCCGCTTGCTGCGCCTGTGGCGGCCGCCGCTCCGGCCTGGCGAATGGCGCTCGCTGGGCCTGTTCGCCGCCGACGACGCCGACGATCTCGAGCAGACCCTGGCCTCGATGCCGCTGCGCGTGTGGCGCACCGACGAGGTGACGCCGCTGCGGCCGCACCCCAATGACCCCGGACCGGCGCGCGCCGACCCGAACCGGGGTCGCGAGTTCCTGACCATCTTCACGGTGGCGGTCCCGCCGGGCACGCCCAGCCAGGTGGTCGCGGACGCCGAGGCAGGCGAGGCCGGGCGCGCGCGCGAACTGGCCGGCCAGGGACACCTTGAGCGGCTGTGGGAACTGTCCGGCGATGGACGCTCACTCGGCCTGTGGCGAGCCCAGGACATGGACGAGATGGAGGTGATCGTGGACTCGTTGCCACTCGAGCCGTGGATGGAGACGGAGATCACGCCGCTGACCCCGCACCCGAGCGACCCCGCGACTACCAGCAGCTGAGAAGGGACCTTCCATGACGGAAACGACGGCGCAAGTGGCGATCATCACCGGCGGGTCGCAGGGAATCGGGGCGGGCCTCGTGGACGGCTACCGCCAGCGCGGCTGGGGCGTCGTGGCGAACGCGCTCAGCATCAAGCCGTCGCAGGACCCGGACATTGTCACGGTCGAGGGCGACGTCTCCGAGCAGGCCACCGCGGAAAAGATCATGACTGCGGCGCTCGGCCGGTTCGGCCGCGTCGACACCCTGGTCAACAACGCTGGCGTCTTCGTCTCCAAGCCGTTCACCGATTACACCGCCGAGGACTACGCGCTCGTCACCGGCGTCAACCTGGCCGGATTCTTCTGGCTGACGCAGCGCGCCATCACCCAGATGCTCACGCAGGGCAGCGGCCACGTCGTCAACGTCAGCGCCAGCGTCGCGCAGATCGCCGACCTCGCCGAGCCGACGTCGCTGGCCGCGCTCACCAAGGGCGCCCTGGCCGCGGTCACCAAGTCACTGGCCGCCGAGTACGCCTCCCGCGGGATCCGCGTGAACGCCGTCTCGCCCGGCATCACCCAGACCCCGCTGCATCCGCCCGAGGCCTACGAGCCCGAAGCGCTGACCGGCAAGCTGCCCCCGCTCGGGCACGTGGGCCAGATCAGCGACGTCGTGGGCGGCATCCTGTACCTGGAGTCCGCACCCTACGTCACCGGCGAGGTCCTGCACATCGACGGCGGCCGGACTGCCGGCCGCTGATCTGCGTCCGGACGGATAGCGCCCCGGCCGGCCAGGTCACGAGCCCCCGGTGCGCGCCGCAGTGGCCGCGACGGTGGCGTAGCCCATGGTGAAGCTGCCCCCGACGGCGTCGACGGCGGCGCCGAGACCGGCCAGCAGTTCCCGCTGCGCCTGCGCCGGCAGTCGGCTGTGGCCACCGAAGGTGGGCACAGCGTCGAGCCACTCGTCGCGGGTGTAGGGCCGTTCCCAGTCAAACTGCCACTGCTCGCACTCGCCGAACGCGCCCGCCTGCCGCATCCCGTCCGCCGCCGTGCCGCACATCGTCCGGTAACCGTCGATGATGGGCCGCGACCAGAGGTTGCCGGGGAAGCCGGGCAGCACGGCGTCATACACATCCGCGAACGCCCTGCTCAGAGCCGGCGGAGGCTGGAACGCGTTCCAGAACACCACCAGCCTGCCGCCCGGCCGCAGCGCCTGCGCCGCCCTGGCCGCGCCCGCGACCGGGTCCACCCAGTGCCAGGCCTGCCCGGCCACCGCCGCGTCGAACGCCCGGCCCGCCGGATCCCAGTCCTCGAACTTCGCCACCTCGACCTCGAGCCCGCCGCGCCGCGCGAGGTCGGCCATGCGCTCGTCGGGCTCGACTCCTAGCACCCGGCAGCCGGCAGCCGTGAACGGCCGCGACGAGATGCCAGTCCCGCAGCCGATGTCGAGGACGTCAGGACCTGGGCTGACCGCCAGGATCCGCTCGATCAGCGCTTGCGGGTAGCTGGGCCGCGCCCGCTCGTAGCGCTCGGCATCCAAGCCGAACGACTCCGCGACGCCCCGCTCCCTGTGCAGCTCTCGGTGTCTCTGGGGCTCCTGCGTCTGGTGAGGCTCCTGGGCGAAACTAGTCCCCTGCCCGGAAGGACGCTCCTGCCCGGAACGCTCCTGCCCGGAACGCTCCTGCCCGGAACTACTCCCCTGCCCGGAAGGACGCTCCTGCCCGGACCTGGGCCCCTCCTCCGGCGGTATAGTGACCATGCGCCCACTTTAAATGGGCATGTGCCCACTCGGCAAATCCGGGCTCGGGCGGGACCGAGGAGATGCGCGAATGCCGACTGGGATAGCCCTGCGTGACGCGCGCACCCAGCTCTTCGAGGCGGCCGAGCGCGTGCTGCTGCGGGACGGGCCGGGCGGCCTGACCAGCCGGGCGGTCACGGCGGAGGCCGGGGTCGCCAAGGGGGTGCTGCACCGGCACTTCGCCGACTTCGACGGCTTCCTCGCCGAACTGGTGCTCGACCGCATCGGTGAGATCAGGGCCTCCTCCGCCGCCCTGCGCGACTCCGCGGGCACTGGCACCGTGACCGGCAACCTCACCATCGCCCTCGCGGACCTGCTTGAGTCCGTCTGCCTCGCGCTGATCGGCCTGGTCATCGCCAGGGACGAGCTGCGGACCAGGCTGCGCGCGGCCGGGGCGGGCCGGCTGCCCGTAGCCGTGGAAACCTCCGCAATGATCGCTACCTACCTTGCGGCCGAGCGGGAGATCGGACGCGTCTCCCCCGAAGCCGACATTGACGCGCTCGCCCCGACGCTGACCGGGGCAATCCACCTGCTGTATGCCGACCGCGAGCGCAGGCCTGCCAGCGCCGACGCCGTCGCCGCGATCGTTACCACGGTCATCGCCGGCGTCGTGCGGGAACCGTGAGGCTACGGGACGGCGCCCGCGGTCAGCACTGCAGTCTCGCCCGGCGTCAGCTCGCGGGACGCGTGCTCGTTACTCCTGCTCAAGCTGCCGGAGGTTCGTCTTTCCCAGCTCGATGAGCTCCTTGCCGCCGCCCGACAGGATGGTTCTCGTCGCATACAGCGTGAAGCCCTTGATCTCCCCGTAGCTGAGCTTGGGCGGCAGCGACAGCTCATATCGGTCCGTGCGGACATCGACCAGCGCCGGACCGTCGCGGCTGAACGCGTCCTGCAGCGCCTCCTCAAGCTGGCTCTCGTTCTCCACGCGCACGCCGAAGATTCCGGTGGCCTGAGCTATGCCCGCGAAGTCCGGATTCATCAGGTCGGTGCCGTAGTTGACGATGCCTGCGGCCTTCATCTCGAGCTCCACGAACGACAGTGCCCCGTTGTTGAGCACCACGACCTTGACCGGAAGCTGCAGCTGGCGCAGCGTGAGCAGGTCACCGAGCAGCATCGCCAGGCCGCCGTCGCCGCAGAGCGAGACCACCTGCCGGCCTGGCTGGCACGCCTGTACGCCGATGGCCTGCGGCATGGCGCTGGCCATCGTGCCGTGGTTGAACGAGCCGATCATCCGGCGCCTGCCGTTCATCTGCAGGTAACGCGCCGCCCAGATGGTCGGCGTGCCGACATCAACCGCGAAGACCGCGTCGTCAGCCGCCAGCCTGCTGACCGCAGCGACGATGAACTCCGGATGCAGCGGCGAGCGGCCCCCGCTGCGCTCGGCCAGCTTGTCCAGCCCCGCTCGTGCCCGCCGGTAGTGCGCCGTCATCCGGTCCAGGTGCGAGGAGTCTGACTTGGGCTTGAGCAGCGGCAGCAGCGCTTCGGCGGTGTCCTTAACCGTGCCGACCAGCGGAATATCGACGGGCACCCGGCGGCCGATGTGCTCACCCCGGATGTCAACCTGGATGACGGGAACGTCGCTCGGATAGAACGCCTGGTAGGGAAAGTCGGTGCCAAGCAGCAGCAGAGCCTGGCAGTGCTCCATGGCCCGGTAGCCGGAGCCGAAGCCGAGCAGCCCTGTCATCCCCACGTCGAACCTGTTGTCGTACTCGAGGTGCTCCTTGCCGCGTAGTGCGTGCACGATCGGCGCCTGGAGTGCCGCGGCCAGTTCCATGACCTGCTCATGCGCGCCCGCGCACCCGGCTCCGGCCAGGATCGTGATGTCGCTGGCCGAGTTCAGTACCTCGGCCGCGGCGTCCAGGGACTCGGCGGGCGGCCGGATCATCTTCGCCACCGCGCGCACCGGCCTGGCCCCGGCAGCCGAAGGCACGTCCTCGAAGAAGACCTCTCCGGGGATCACCAGGACCGCGACGCCAGACCGCTCAATCGCCGTGCGCATCGCGATCTGCAGGATGCGCGGCATCTGGGCGGGAACGCCGACCATCTCGCGGTAGACGCTGCACTCGCGGAACAGTTCCTGCGGATGAGTCTCCTGGAAATACTCCGAGCCGATCTCTTCCGACGGGATGTGCGAGGCGATCGCCAGCACCGGGACGCGGTTCCTGTTGGCCTCGAAGAGGCCGTTGATGAAGTGCAGGTTGCCAGGCCCGCAGCTTGCGGCGCAGACCGCGATCTCGCCTGTCATCGCGGCCTCGGCACCAGCCGCGAACGCCGCCGACTCCTCATGCCGGCAGTGCATCCAGTCGATGCTGCCGTCCCGGCGCAGCGCATCGGTGAACCCGTTCAGCGAGTCACCAGGAAGCCCGTAGACCCGGCGGACGCCGGACTCCCGCAGCGTCGCGACTATCAGGTCAGCAACAGTGCCGGTCATCGTCTGTTCACTCCCCCGCTCGAACGCCGGCCGCCCTAAGCCCGTGACAGGAAATATTGCAATAAGCGGGTAATACGGCCGAGCTCGGACATGACGGCACGGGCCACGTCTGCGACCTGCTGTCAGGTCGATATCTGCGTCGCGCGTCATACCCAGGCGAGCGCGCGCTACGCCGGCAGCATGCACGCCCGGGTGAACCCGATCCGCTGGTAGTGCCGGAGACCTTAGTGCAGTACGCGGAAGGCCAGCCTGCGGTTCCCGCCGGACTGCTGCACCAGCGCGAACCACAGCCGGAGCGCACCGTCGACGATGTCCGCCGCGCTCGCGTCACCGACAAAGGCGGGCTCCAGGCCGGTCGCGGTGATCAGCTCTTCTGCGGCCCGGCGCGCCTGCGGGTCGGCCGCGAAGAACAGGTCAGCCCCCGCGGGCGGATCGGCGAAGTTCTCCCAGCCCAGCGTGTTGAACGCGCGGACGTAGTGCGCGCCGGGCGCGGCCGCGGCGATGATCTCGCGGCTGTTTGCCGACGGCTCGCGCATGCGGTTGGCAGCGTCGATGACGACCGTGCCGGCCAGGGCCGCTCCGTTCGCAGACACGACGTCCGCGACGGCCGGGCCTGGCACTGCCAGCAGCACGACCTCCGCGCCGGACAGCGCCTCCGCGACCGGCAGCACCGGGGCGCCGCCCGGCCCTGAGCCCGCCGGCGTGCGAGCGCCGTATACGACATCGTGACCGGCGGCACGCCATTTCTTCCCGAGCGTGCCGCCGATATTGCCAGTGCCGATGACTGCGATTCTCATGACTCCATCTAACCCTCCGCGGCAGTGGCGGCAGGTGAGTCCGGGACCTTGCACCGACTCTGCATCAGCTGCCGGCGATGATCGGCCGGGGGTCGAAGGTGGCGCGCACGCTGAGGATCTTGCCTTCCCTGACCTGACTCCAGTTGACGACCGCCGTCGGCGCCGCGACCGTGGTGTGCAGGTCGAACCAGGTGAGCACGTCACCGTCCTGGACTGCCATCTGCGCGATCACGACGTCAGTCGTGATCGCGAACAGCCCCTGGATGGACTCGGCCATCTCGTCAGCGTTCCCGGCCGTGCCGAGCGGCCCGGAGAAGGTGGCATCGTCGGCCAGCAGCGCGCGCAGGGCAACCGGGTCATGTGCCTTCCACGCGGCGAAGTACGCGGTCGCGACGGCCCGCGGGTCCCCCTCAACGGGGGTCAGGATCTCCATGAGGTGGCCATTCGGGTCCCGGAAGTAGGTGCCGCGGCGGCCGTTCTTGCCGGCGTAAACCTGGCCAGGCTGGCGGCAGCCGGGGTCGGCGTAGTAGCTGAGCCCGTTGTCCCTGATCCGCGCGAAGGCGGCCTCGAATTCCTCCTCGCCTAGCTGGAACGCGTAGTGATGCTCGTCGACGTGGTCGTAGTGGTCGAAGTCCAGGCTGACCCCGTTGGCCGGCGTGACTGGAGTGAAGTGCGCCACTGGCGGGTCGACGGTCAGGCCGAGGATGTCGGCGAGGAACTGCGCCGATGCCTGCGGGTCGTGCGCGGGCACGATGGTGTGGTTGAGTTCGATGGCCATGCTGGTCCCTTCGGCAGTCGTCGTTGAACTCACGCTACGCCCGCAGAGGCCCACAGATAGGGTCTGGTTCCATGACCAGAACGTGGGCCACTTCGGGCCTGGACCTGCACCTGGACCTGGCAGGCTCAAAGGTCAGGGCCGGGCTGGAGACCGCGCTGCGCGACGCCGTCCAGACCGGCCGTCTGGCGGCCGGAACCCGGCTGCCTTCGTCCCGCTCGCTGGCGGCTGACCTGGGGATCGCCCGTAACACCGTGGCGGACGCCTACGCCCAGCTGGTCGCGGAGGGCTGGCTCACCGCCAGGCAGGGCTCAGGCACTACGGTTGCCGACGCGGCGCCGGCGATTGCGGCGACGGCGTCGAAGCCGGCGCCGGCTGCGGGCAGGCCCGCCAGCTTCAGCCTGCGGCCAGGATCGCCTGACCTGTCCGCGTTCCCCCGGTCGGCCTGGCTGGCCGCCGCGCGCAGGGCGCTTAACGCCGCCCCGACCCAGGCACTCGGGTACGGTGACCCGCGCGGCCGCCCCGAGCTGCGCGCGGCGCTGGCCGCCTACCTGGCGCGCACCCGCGGCGTGCGCGCCACACCCGACCAGATCCTGGTCTGCACCGGCTTCGTCCAGGGACTGGCGCTGCTGTGCCAGGTGCTGCGCGATCACGGCGCCACCACGCTCGCAGTGGAGGAATACAGTCAGCCAGCCAACCTCGGCATCCTCGCCGCGCACTGCATTGCCCCGGCGATGCTCAGCGTCGACGACAGCGGGGCGGTGCTTGCCGAGCCCGGGCCGGACCTGCCCGCGGACGCGGCCCTGCTGACCCCCGCGCATCAGTTCCCGCTGGGCCCGGCGCTGTCGCCGGCGCGCCGTGCCCAGGCCGCCCGGTGGGCTGCCGGCAGCGGCGGGCTGATCATCGAGGACGACTACGACGGTGAGTTCCGGTACGACCGTCAGCCGGTGGGAGCGCTGCAGGCCCTGGCACCCGGGCACGTCGTCTACGCGGGCACCGCGAGCAAGTCACTGGCTCCCGGCCTGCGCCTTGGCTGGCTAGTGCTCCCCGCCCGCCTGGTCGACGACCTGGTGGCGGCCAAGGCCGGTGCCGACGCGCACACCGGCAGCTTCGAGCAGCTGACACTGGCCGAGTTCATCACCTCCGGCGGGTACGACCGGCACATCCGCCGCGTCAGGCTGGCCTACCGGCGCCGGCGCAACTGGCTGCTGGCCGCGCTCGCGGAGCACGCGCCGCAGGTACGGGTGACCGGCATCGCGGCTGGCCTGCACGCCGTCGCCGAACTGCCCGCCGGGATGGACGAGGCCGAGGTCGTCGCGCGCGCCGCCGCGCAGAGCCTGACGGTCGAGGGCCTGGCGGCCTACGCGCTCGGCCCGCACACCAGGCCACCGGCCCTGGTGGTCGGCTACGCCACGCCGCCCGGCCATGCCTATGCCGTGGCCGTCGCCCGGCTCTGCACAGCCATCGCGGCCAGCTAGCAGCCGGCTCCTTTCGGCCCCGCAGCCACGTAGTCAATTCTCGTCCGGCTGGCTACGCAATCTTGCCGATGTGCCGTCCCTGCTCCCAGGCCGAACCTGAGTCCGGCCGCACAAAGGAGCACCCCATGACATCAGGCCGGGTCGAGAATTTCCTGCCGAGCACCGGCGGATTTCAGTTCGAGAACAGCTTTCCCGCGGGGAACGCCTATCCCGCCATTGCGCTGCCCGTGATCGGCACGGCCGTCAGCCAGGATGTCACCAGGGGACTGTGCGGCGGGTTCACGTTCGCCGCGCGGGACCTGTTCGACAGCGCGCCGAGACTGCGGCCGCCGGATGAGCGGGCAGCACCTGCGGACGGATCGGTCTTGTTCGACTACCTGGTCGCGCGCTTCCTGGCCAGCCTGGGCTCCCAGACCGGGTGGGCGAACACGCTGAAGATCATCACCTGGACGCAGGTGCCCGACCTCAACGCGGACGTCCCCGTGCCGGTACCCGGGCTGGCCTGGCGCATGGTCGAGATGGAGTGGCCGGACATCAAGGCTGACATCGACGCTGGCCATCCGTCGCCGCTGTTCCTCGTGCTCGGGCCGCAGGGCACCGTCAGGGACGTGCCGGTCATCGCCGAAGCCCTCCGCAAGTGCCACCAGGTCCTCGCCTACGGCTACGACCTCGACCGGGCCGGCAACCTGACTCTCTGGGTCTATGACCCGAACGATCCTGGCAACGACTCCTCCACCGTCACCCTGAATATCTCCAGTCCTGACGACGCCATCACGATCAGCGCGCCCGACATCGAGAAACGGCTAGGCAACGTGGCACCGCTGCGCGGGGTCTTCCGCGGCGACTACGCATGGTCGAGCCCGGTGTCGCTGGGAACGGCCCGTTACCCGCTGGCGATCGCCGCAACAGAGCGCGAGCCCATCGGGGCCAGCCTCGGTTTCAGCGTGATCTGCAAGGTCGCGCTGTGAAGGCCAGCCCCACGGCATAGCTCAGCCGAGGACGGCAAACGCCAGGGTTGCTCCGTTGATAACGACCCAGCTGGGCTGGCCGACGCTGGTGAACCTGAGCGGCAGGCTGTCGCCGGACTGCATTGCGGCGGCGATGTCACTGGCGGTGGTCGCCTGCGCAAGCTCATAGATCGGCGAGCTGCTGTGCACGCCGGCCGTGGTCGGCAGGTACAGGTAAGGGAACTCGATCCTCATGCCGGGCATCCAGCCATCGCCGGGTGTCGGCGGGAATATCGCGAAACCGCCTGCCCGCGGCGAGAGCACGAGCGTGCCGACGAGCGGGGCAATGAGGTCCAGCAGGACCGGCTGCGTGCTCCAGGGGGGTGGCTTGCCCGGATCGACGGTGAAGTCGCGCAGGCCCCACAGGGTGGGATCGCCGTCGATGCGCAGCACGCTTTTCGGATAGACCTTGGTGGTGGTGCCGGGGCTACTCACGAGGGACCTCCTGCGGTCCTGGCGGCTACCGCCGCGGCCTCTGTCCGGTTGCGCACGCCAATCTTGTCAAGAATCCGGGACACGTGCACTGCAACCGTACGCTCGCTGATAAACAGTGCCCGGGCTATCTGACGGTTGCTCTTCCCCTCGGCCAGCAGGGCGAGCACCTCACTTTCCCGGCTGGTGAGATCAAACCTGGCAAGGCCGGGCCGCGGCGCGCTCGGGGCGCGCGCCAGCCGGGCCCGTACGGCCAGGTCGGCGGCCATCTTCAGCAGCGGGGCCGACGCCAGCGGCGCGGCGAGGCTCTCGCATGCCTGCAGGGCCCGCGAGGCCTGATCCCGCCGTCCGGCCCGAGCCGCTGCCTCGGCCTCGCGCAGCCGCGCGTATGCCTCCCGGTACGGCTGCCCGACCTGCTGCCACGCCTCGGCAACGGTCCGCCACGTCGCCCTGGAATCTGACCGCTGCTCGCGCGCGTGCTCGGCCGCGACCTGCATGCCGAGCGCGGCCACCTCGTGCTGGCCGCCGCTGTGCGGCTGCGTGATCGCGCGCGCCCGGTCGGCGAAGGCCGCAGACTCGCGCGCCCAGGATTCGCCGAGTTCGGCCGGCCGGGCCGCCTGCGGCAGCGCGGCCAGGTCGGCTGCGACCCGGACGCCGGCGGCGAGCAGCCGCATCTCATCGGCCTGCAGGTTGCTGCCCGCCAGCGCCGCCAGCCCGCCGCGGACCTCGGCTGCCGCTGTGGCCAGGTCGCCCGCGTACAGCGCGTGCTCGGCGAGGCAGCCATGGAGCGGCCCGCGTATCCTGCCGTCCTCGGCCAGTTTCTGCAGCGTCTGCGCCAGCTCGGTCACCCGCTCCTGCTCGCCGCGGCCCACCGCGAGTTCCAGCTGCCTGAGCTGGAGGAAGACGGCGGCGTACCCGGACGACTGGCTGACAAGCTCGGCAAGCAGCCGGTCGGCTTCCGCCCATCGCCCGGTGAAGATGAGCACCGCCACCGTGTTGTTGTCCAGCAGCGACGTCAGCGCGGTCGGCACGTCCAGCGCCGCGGCGGCCAGCCGGCCCTCGCGGGCCACCGCGAGCGCGTCGGCGAACCGGCCGGCGGTGCACAGCAGGTACATGTGGTTGATGGCCGCTCGTGCCACGGCCTCGACGTTGTGGGCGTGCCGCGCGAGGCCAGCCGAGGTGCGCAGGGCGGCGAGCCCGGCATCCAGGTCGCCGTGCTGCGCCTGCAGGATCCCGAGCGTGGCCAGTCCATGAGCCTGCTCGGCGAGAGCACCAGCCCGCTCCGCCGCGGCTACCGCCCGCACTGCCAGCGGCAGTGCCTCGTCGTACTCAGCGCGCAGCATCAGCAGGGTGGCGTGCGCAGCGAGTACCCGGGCCTCCAGTTGCGACGGATGGTCGCCCTCGAGCAGTTCGACCGCCTCGCCCGTGGCATCGACGGCGGCGGCGAGGTCGCCCGCTTCCCACAGGTACCGGCCCAGGCGCTCCAGGATCCGCAGCCGGTCCGCGGCCGTGCTGCTGGCAAGAGTCTCGCGCGCCCACCCGGCAGCCTGCTCGTAGTCGCCCGCCCAGCTCGCGGCGCGCGCGGCCTCCTCCAGCAGCGCAGTCTCGGGCGGGTCGGTCTCAGGCAGCGCCAGCTCAGCGCCGTCGGCGTGCCCGGCGGCCAGCAGGCTGGGCCGCGCCGCGGGCTCGAGCGCCAGGCAGTAGCAGCGCAGCGCCTCAGGGTAGGCGCGTGCCGTCACCGCGGCGCGCGCAGCCGCCAGCGCGGCCGGTCCGGCCCGGTCCGGGCGCCCGGCCAGATGCCAGTGCTGCGCGAGGCTGCCCGGGCTTGCCTGCGGCGTGGCGGCGAGAGCCTCCGCCAGCCGGCGGTGCAGCATCATTCGCTCGCCTGGCAGTAAATGCGCGTAGAGGATCTGCCGTATCAGCTGATGCCGGAAGGCATACCCGTCAGCGGTGGGAACCACAAGGCCCGCGGCGATGGCCCGGCGCACCGCGGCCAGCAGCCGCGCCTCGGGGAGCGAGACGGTCGCGGCCAGGATGGCATGAGACATCCCGCCGTCGGCGACGCAAAGCTGGCTCAGCACGCTCGCGCCAGGTGCGCCGAGACCACTCGCCCGGCTCAGCACCGAGTCGGCGATCGAGGCGGGCGTGGTTCCCTGACCAGCCGCGGCCAGTTCGCGCGCGTACAGCGGATTGCCGTCCGCAGCCGCGACGAGGCCCGCCACGTGATCGGCTCCCGTCCCGCCCGCGACCAGCCCTGTCACCAGGTCGCTGATCTCGTCGTCGGCCAGGCGGCCAAGCCGCAGCCTGGTCACCGTAGGCCGGCGCTCAAGCTCGGCCAGCCAGCGGTGCGTGCCGTCTTCAAGGTCCTCGTCCCGCACCGTGCCGACGATCAGCACCGGCTCAGCGCGCAGCCGGACGGCCAGGAACGCGAGCAGCTCACGCGAGGACGTGTCGGCCCAGTGCAAGTCCTCAAGCACGATGACCAGGGGCGCGGGTCCGGCCAGCGCTGCCAGCGATTCGAGCACCGCCGCGAACAGCCGGTGCCTGGCCGCGCGCATGTCGCTCTCCGCGTCCTGGCCGAGCAGCCATGCGGCCGCCTCACCCAGCGCGGCGACGAACGGGCCGTACGCCAGCGCAGGCCCGGCCAGCGGCGCGGACTCGCCGGTCCGCACCTGCGCCTCGCTGGCTATCTGCTCGGCGAACTCCTGGACGAGCCGTGTCTTGCCGATGCCCGCCTCCCCGGTGACCAGCACGACATGCGGCTGCCCCGCGGCCGCGCGCGCGTACGCCGCGGCAAGAGCGTTCAGCTCGGCCGTCCGGCCAACCATTGGCAACAACTGCCCCACAGACGAAGTGTCGCCTGATCGGCGGGATCACGTCGATACTTACCGGATACGGTGCGCGCCGTCGCACGGCCTGGTCTGGCTGATCCGCGGCGGCCGCCAGCCCCGGCCGGCAAACCCCGCGTCGACAGCGGCGGTCACCGCGTCCGCGGCCCCGGCCGGAACGAGCGCGATGACCGAGCCGCCGAACCCGCCGCCGGTCATCCGCGCTCCCAGCGCGCCGGCCTGGCCGGCCACTTCCACGGCAACGTCGGCCTCCGGCCAGGACACCTCGAAGTCGTCGCGCAGCGAGACATGCGACGCGGTCAGCAGCGGGCCGATCCGGTTCAGCTGGCCGATGCCGAGTAGCCGCGCCGTCTCCAGCACCCGGCCGTTCTCGGTGACCACGTGCATCGCCCGGCGGCGCAGTACCGGACCGGACAGCCGGTCAAGCTCGCTGACGCTCGCGACCTCCCGCAGCGAGGGCACGCCGAGCTCGCGGGCCGCCTCCTCGCAGGCCCGCCGCCGCGCGCCGTACCCGCCATCGGTCAGCTCGTGCCGCGCTCGCGTGTCGATCACCAGCAGGGCGAGCCCGGCCGTGTCGAACGGCACCAAGGTCCCCGCGCCGGCCCTGCAGTCCAGCAGCAGCGCGTGCCCGGCCGTGCACAGCAGCACCGCCATCTGGTCCATGAGCCCGGTGGGCGCGCCGACGAAGTCGTTCTCTGCCCGGCGGCCAGCCGCGGCCAGCGCCGGGCGCGGCAGGTCCAGTCCGTACAGGTCGGCCAGTGCCAGGCCGGCAGCGCACTCCAGCGCGGCGGAAGACGACAGCCCGGCGCCGAGCGCCAGGTCGGCGTCAACGGCCAGCCGTGCTCCGCCGACCTCGTGTCCGGCCGACACCAGCGCCCACGCCACTCCCGCCGGGTAGGCGGCCCAGCCGCGGACCGCACCGGGCGCCAGCCCGGTCACTGCGACGTCGACCTCCGCGTCCCCCGTCTGACGCGACGCCAGCGCGATGACGCCGTCGTTTCCTCTGGAGGCGGCTACGCATACGCCCGCGCTGATCGCAAACGGCAGGGCGAATCCGCCGTTGTAGTCGGTGTGCTCGCCGATGAGGTTGACCCTGCCTGGCGAGTACCAGATGCCCTCGGGCTGCTGCCCGTAACGCCGCGCGAACAGCTCGGCAGCGCCTGCGCCCGGGCGCGCGGCGGTCACGCTAGGACAGGTGGACGTAGTCGTAGTCGAACGGCTTGCCGTTGATGCCGTTGCGTGGCGGTGCGATCCAGGCCGCAATCTTGCCGCGCTCGTACACCGGCTGCATGAGCGAGAGCACGTGGGTCTTGTCGACGTCAGTGGGCAGCCACTGGCCCTTCCGCGCGGCCCACTCTGCCGCGGACAGGATCTCGCCGTCGGGGCTGACCTCTATCGGCGCGAACGCGCCGACCTTCCGGTTGAACGCGACGTGCGGCAGCTTCAGGCGGTGCGGCAGCCCGGCCGACGCAAGGATCTTGTTCCACCGGTTGACGCCGCTCTGGCAGTCGGCGATGTACTCGCGCCGCAGGTCGGTGTTGAGCCCGGTCAGCGCAGCGACCTCGGTCTGCGCTATCTGGCCCTCGATGAGCGCGTCGACGAGCATGCCGTCGTCGGTGAGCCGGTGGTCGTCCGTGCGCCTGGGTTCGTTCCACCGGCCCTTCAGCCCCGCGGTGTAGTAGTTCGCCACGTTGGTGGAGGTGTCCCCGCCGAACAGGTCAAGCGACACCGAGTAGTGGAAGTTCAGGTACTTCTGGATCACCGGCAGCGGGATGACGCCGAGCGCCGTCACGTCGTCGGTGTCGTTTTCGACCATCACCTGAGCGGTGCGCTCCACGACCCGGTCCACGCCCGTCGTTCCCACCATCATGTGGTGGGCCTCCTCCTTGAGCATGAACTCGCAGGTCCGGCTCAGCGGGTCGAACGCCGACTCCTTCAGCGTCCCGAGCTGGTACTTCCCGTCTCTGTCTGTGAAGTAAGTGAACATATAGAACGACAGCCAGTCGGGGGTTTCCTCGTTGAACGCGCCCAGGATCCGCGGCGAGTCGGCGCTGCCGGAGTTGCGGTGCAGCAGTTCCTCCGCCTCCTCCCTGCCCTCGCGGCCGAAGTAGGCGTGCAGCAGGTACACCATCGCCCACAGGTGACGGCCCTCTTCCACGTTCACCTGGAACAGGTTGCGCAGGTCGTATAGCGACGGCGCGCTGGCACCCAGGTTGCGCTGCTGCTCCACGGACGCGGGCTCGGTATCACCCTGGATCACGATCAGCCGCTGCAGGTCGGCGCGGTACTCGCCCGGCACTTTCTGCCAGGCTGGCTCGCCCTTGTGCTCCCCGAACCCGATCATCCTGGCCGGGTCGCGCTCGGCCAGGAAGATGCCCCAGCGGTAGTCCCGCATCGGGACGTGCGCGAAGTGCGCCCAGCCCTCCCGGCCGACGTTGATCGCGGTGCGCAGGTAGACGTCCCTGGTGGGCAGCGTTGGCCCCATCGACTCCCACCAGTCCAGGAAGTCAGGCTGCCAGGACTCAAGCGCGCGCTGCAGGCGGCGGTCCTCCCGCAGGCTGACGTTATTCGGAATCTTCTCGGTGTAGTCGGGTGCCATGGTCATGGCTCAGACTCGCTTTCGGTCGAAGTCAGCGCGCCGCCCGGTGCCGTACCGGCGCAGCGCCCCGTCCGGGCCGCTGGCATTCGGGCGGTAGAAGATCCAGTTCTGCCAGGCAGTCAGGCGGCCGAACACCTTCGTCTCGAGTGTCTCCGGGCCGGCGAAGCGGTAGTTGGCCTCCAGGCCGGTCAGCGCGTCCGGGCTGAAGCTGGCCCGCTCCTCTACGGCGATCCTGACCTCCTCGTCCCAGTCGATGTCGTCGGGGGCGAAGGTCACCAGGCCAAGCTGCTGCGCGTCTTGCGCCTCCAGTGCCTCGCCTGCCCGCTTATCCACCGCGGCCAGCCCGGCCTCGTCGCCGTAGAACCTGGTCTGCAGCCGGGTCAGGCCGTTGCCCATCGGCAGCGGCCCGAGGTTCATCTCGTCGATGGTGACGGTCGCTGGCTCGGCGCTCGGGTCGACATCTTCGAAGACCCCGAACAGCTGGAACGAGCGGTCCGCGGCCAGCGCCAGTTCCAGCAGCGATCCGGCGAAGCAGCTGCCTGGCTCGATGAGCGCGATGAGGCTGCGGCTGGTGACGTCGAGCCGCTTCAGCGTGCGCTTGAGATAGTGGACGATCTCGCTGGCCAGCCAGTCGTCGCGGTGGCTGAGCAGCAGCCGGTCATGGGCGAGCACCCGGCTCGCGTCGCCGCGCGTGCGGAGCAGCCACGTGCCCAGCTCCAGCTCGTTGGTCCGCAGGTCCAGGATCAGGTCATCCAGCTCCCTGGTCACGGCCAGCGTCCAGAACGCCGCGCCCTGATCGTGCAGCGCCGCGACGTCGCCCGGCGGGTCCGCGTCCGGGCCGCTGACGGTGATCTCCGCGACACCTCGGTCGCGGTCCAGCCGTGCTGTCACGTACCGGTAGCAGATCTCCTCGCCGGTGCGGGACTTCTGCAGCGGGGTCAGCTCGATCCCGTGCGCGCCGGCCGGCCGTGCAGACCGGCCGGCCAGCTCAGCTGCCCGCTCCGCGACCGCCTCCTGCCAGCGCGGCCGGGGCACCGCCTCGTCCACGAGCCGCCACGCCACGGCCTTCTTGCCGCCGATGCCCTCGGCCCTGGTGGAGAAGTAGTCGGCCACGTCCCTGCGCACGTGACGTTTGTCGGTGACCCTGGTCAGGCCGCCGGTGCCCGGCAGGACGCCAAGCAGCGGCAGCTCGGGCAGCGACACAACCGAGGAGCGGTCTTCGATCAGCATGATGTGCTCGCAGGCCAGCGCGAGCTCGTAGCCGCCGCCGGAGGCCGTGCCGTTCACCGCCGCGAGCCAGGTCTGGCCGGAGTGGGCGGTCGCGTCCTCGATGCCGTTACGGGTCTCGTTGGTGAACTTGCAGAAGTTCACCTTCCACGGATGCGGGGAGGCGGCCAGCATGCGGATGTTCGCCCCGGCGCAGAAGATCTTCTCCTTGCCGCTGGTCATGACGACCGCGCGCACCTCTGGATGCTCGAACCTGAGCCGCTGGACCGCGTCGTACAGCTCGATGTCGACGCCGAGGTCATAGGAGTTGAGCTTCAGCTCGTAACCGGGCACCAGGCCGCCGGCCTCGTCCACGTCCATCGTCAGCGTCGCGACCGGCCCGTCCACGTCCAGCCGCCAGTGCCGGTACTCCGATGGCTCGGTGCGGAACTCCACGACCGGCACGTCAGCGGTTGCCTGCGCCACGTCGGACGCCTGGGCCTGGTCAGCCGCTGGCGCCAGGTCAGCAGAGGTGGAGTCCTGGCTGGTCATGGTCGTCCTTCCGCCGGGCCACCCTCTAATGGTCTACGAACTCATGGAGATCCGTCAAGAATGAGTAGCATATTTTACCCGGTCGGCTGAGTGGCAGTAAGTCGTGGGCGGCACTGACATAACATCGCCGAACCGTCCGCAGCCAATACACAGCCGCAGTTCGCCTGGCAATGTGGCGAGAACCACGACGGATCACCCTATCGAGGGTTAGTTAGGCTAGCCTAAGCTAACGCCTCGTGACTCAGGACGAGGCCGTAGCCACCGCCCCCGCACTGGCGCCCAGCGCGCCCGCGTCCACGTCGGCGCAGGGGTCGGCGCCGTCGCCCGCATCCGCCGCGGCACTAGCGACTCAGGTCCCGGCCGCAGGCCGGCCGGGACTGGCCCATGGCTCCCGCGGCCGGCGTTTGCTCGCCATCGGGCTGCTCGCCGTCTGGGGTCCCGGCCTGCTGGTCATGCTTGCCGACACTGATGCCGGGAGCCTGATCACCGCGGCTCAGTCCGGAGCACAGTGGGGCTACCGGATGGTGCTCCCCCAGCTAGTGCTCGTTCCCATTCTGTTCGTCGTCCAGGAGATGACGGTGCGGCTGGGCATCGTGACCGGCAAGGGCCACGGGGCGCTCATCCGGGAGAGGTTCGGGCGCGGCTGGGCGCTGGTATCGGCGGGAACCCTGTTCGCCTCGGGTGTGGGCGCCCTGCTCACCGAGTTCGCCGCCGTTGCAGGCGTGGGCGAACTGTTCGGCATACCCAAGACGCTGACAGTCCCGGTGGCCGCGGCGTTCCTCATCGGCATCGCGATGACCGGCAGCTACCGGCGGACCGAGCGCATCGGCATCGCCATCGGCCTCGCCGAGCTCGTCTTCATCCCGGCCATGATCATGGCGCATCCCGACTTCCACGCCATCGCCGCGAACCTGGGCAACATCCCGCTGGGGAACAGCTCTTACCTGTTCCTGCTGGCAGCCAACGTCGGCGCCGTGATCATGCCCTGGATGATCTTCTACCAGCAGGGTGCGGTCATCGACAAGGGGCTTCGCCCCGCCCAGATGCGCAGCGAGCGCCGTGACACCGCGGTCGGGGCGGTGCTGACCCAGGTCATCATGATCGTCACCGTGGTGATCTTCGCGGCGACTGTCGGCCTGCACCGCAGCGGCGCGGCACTGGACACCGTCGGCCAGATGTCGGCCGCGCTGCAGCCGTTCCTCGGATCGGTCGGCGCCAGGGCGCTGCTCGGCGCCGCCATGCTGGGAGCGGCGCTGGTCGCCGCGCTGGTGGCCTCGCTGGCAGGGTCATGGGGCCTGTCGGAGGTCTTTGGCTGGAAGCACAGCCTCAATCGGCGCCCGGACCGTAAGTCGGCCGCCTTTTACCTCACCTACGGGCTCGCCCACGTGGCCGGCGCGGTCATCGTGCTGCTCAGTCTCGACCTCGTCTCGCTCGTCGTCGACGTCGAGGTGATGAACGCGCTGCTGCTGCCGATCGTGCTCGGCTTCCTGCTGGCCCTCGAGGCCCGCGCGCTGCCGCGAGAGCACCGCATGCACGGCCCTTACCGCTGGTTCGTGACCGGCCTCTGCCTGGTGGTGATCGCCTTCGGCCTCTACATGGTCCCGGCCATGCTGCTCGGCTGACCGGCGCGCGACACAGTGCGGCGCGGCTGCCATGATGCCGTGCATGGCTCGTGACCGAACCCGCCGGAGCCGCCGCGCTCCAGGCTGGCCGACCGCTGCCGGGCTGGCCGCTGGCGTCCTCGCCGATGCGCTGCTCGGCGACCCGCAGCGCGCCCATCCGGTGGCGCTGTTCGGCCGCGCCGCGGCGGCCTTCGAGCGGCGCTGCTATGCCGACAGCCGCGCCCGCGGCGCGCTCTTCGCCGCTACCTGCGTGAGCTTGGCGGCGGGCCCGTTCACGGCTCGTGCCCGGCCGGGCACCAGGCTGGCGCTGGTCGCCGCGTGCACGTGGGCGGTCGTCGGCGCGCGGTCGCTGACCACCGAGGCCGAGCGGATCCGCCGTGCCCTGGATGCTGGTGACCTGCAGCAGGCTCGGCTGATGCTGCGGAGCCTGTGCGGACGTGATCCTTCCGGCCTGGACGCTGCCGGGATCGCCAGGGGCGTGGTGGAGTCACTGGCCGAGAACACCAGCGACGCGATCGTCGCGCCGCTGCTGTGGGGTGCGCTTTCGGGCAGCGGCGGCCTGTGCGGATACCGGGCTGTCAACACCCTGGACGCAATGGTGGGACATCACTCGCCGCGGTACGAGCGGTTCGGCTGGGCCGCGGCCCGCCTCGACGACGTCGCGAACTGGGCGCCAGCCCGGCTCACCGCGCTGCTCGCCGCTGCCTGTGCACCGCTTGCCGGCGGGCGCCGGGGCGACGCGTGGCGGGCAGCGGCGCGCGACGGGCCGCGGCATCCCAGCCCCAACGCCGGATGGTGCGAGGCAGCCTTCGCCGGCGCGCTCGGCGTCCGGCTCGGCGGAACGCTCAGCTACGAGGGCCGCGTCGAGGACCGGCCGGA
>DASPWG010000030.1:0-7200 GCA_035621915.1 Streptosporangiaceae bacterium | reverse complement strand
CGCCGCTGCGCAAGGGCGAGTTCCTGGTGCTGCACCGCGCGCGCGGCCGGCTGGCCGGCGCCGAGCGGCATCACCCTGACGGGGACTGACCGGCTGCCCCGGCGCCGCGGCCGTTCCCGGCAGGAGACGCGGGCTGCCAGTCCAGGGTTGGCGGCAGCGCGCCCTCGAGGATCAGCAGCCAGCGCTTGGTTTCCGGTCCGGCTCCGCCGCTGTACCCGCCGAGCCCGTCGCTGGCGAGGACCCGGTGGCACGGCACGATGACCGGGATCGGGTTGGATCCCATGATCTGGCCGACCACGCGGGCCGGAAGGACATCTCCGGTTGCCGTCAGGCCCGCCCTGGCGGCCAGCGCGCCATAGCTGATGGTCGCGCCGTACCGGACGGTGCCGGCCAGGACCTCAAGGACGTGCCGCTGCGTGCCGGCGGTCGCCGACCAGTCCAGCGGAAGGTCGAACTCCCGCCGCTGGCCGCTGAAGTACTCGGCGAGCTGCTCGCGCGCGGCGTCCGCCAGCCCGCCTGCTGGCGCCAGATTGCCGCCTGGCGGCGGCCCGTAGCGCACGCCGACGACGCCTGCCGCGCCGCAGCCGACGCTGACCGGCCCTACCGGCGTGTCCAGCCAGGCCCAGTCCAGTGCGCTCATCTTCCCATTGTGGGGCGGCCCACTGACAGCCGCGCGATGCCGCCGAACAACACTCAGGGAGTACGGACGGCTCAGCCGTGCACCACCGGAACTGTCGGCGGCCGGCGATAGAACGGCACTGTCAGCTCGCCGCACGCAGAAAGGTGACCGGCAATGACTGATGACAACTTCGCTAGCGCTGTCGAGGCCGAGCTTGTCGAGCTTTCCAGTTTGCTTACCGAGCCCCGCGAGGACGAGTGCCTGCGCTGCTACCTGCTTCGGATGATTTACGAGTTCGGGTGCGACGGCCGTCACCGCTGGACGATCCGCTGGCGTGAGGCGCGGGCTCCGATGGCCCGCGGGCTGCTGCGCAGGCTGCAGAACCTTGGCGGCTGCTGTGACTGCGAAGTGGTGGCGAACGTCTTTCCCGCCTACCCGTCGGCGAACGTGCTGCTGCCGTGCGCCGGGCAGCGGCTGCCAGGCTCGGCTGCGCCCTGCAATCTGCGGCCGCTGCGCCGCAGCGCCTGACGGCTGCGGCGGATGGCTGATAGCCGCGGGCGGTGCCCGCGGGCTATTCGTCGCCCTTCTCGAGTATCCGCAGCAGCGCCTTGGCGATCGGTACGGCGGTGAGCTCGATCTGCCACGCCCTGGCTCCGTAGCTGGCGAGGTCGCTGCCGATGGACGTAAGCGTGATCTCGGCTGGCGGCTGCCAGGCAAGGCGGCGGACGGCGTCGGGCTGCAGGAGGTTCTCCGCGGGAATGTTGTGTGAGTCTGCCAGTGCTGCCACTACCGCGCGGACGGCGATCAGACGCTTGGCGGCCTCGGGATCCCTGTCGTGCCAGCGGTGCGCGGGCGGCGGCCCGTCTCCCGGCGGGGCCGACGCGGTCGGCAGGGCGCGGTCCGGCTGGGCCCTGGCGCGGCCGATGGCTCGCAGCCACTCCGGCAGGTGCCGCCTCGCGCTGCGGCTGGTGAAACCCCCGATTGCCGCTAGCTCGGCCGACCCTGTCGGCATCACCCTGGCAGCCTCGATGATGGCGGCATCAGACAGCACCTTGGTCGGCGAAATGTCCCGCCGACTGGCGATCTTGTCGCGCTCCAGCCACAGCTCGCGGACTACGGCAAGGCTGCGGCGGTTACGGACCCGGTGTATCCCTGAGGTGCGGCGCCACGGGTCGGTTCGCGGCGGCGAGGGCCCGGCGGCCAGCACGGCGGCGAACTCCTGCCGTGCCCACTCCATCTTGTCCTGCTCGGTCAGCTCTGCGGCCAGCACGTCGCGCAGTTCGACCAGCACCTCGACATCGAGCGCGGCATAGTGCAGCCACTCCTCAGGCAGCGGCCTGGTGGACCAGTCCGCGGCGGAGTGGCTTTTCTCCAGCCCGAGGCCAAGCGTCGTCTCGACCAGCGTGGCCAGGCCGACCCTCGGGTATCCGAGCAGGCGGCCGGCCACTTCGGTGTCGAACAGCTGCCGCGGCCGGTATCCGAGTTCTGCCAGGCAGGGCAGGTCCTGCGACGCGGCATGCAGGACAGCCTCGGTGCCGGCCAGCGCGCTGTCCAGGCCAGACAGGTCATTGCACGCGACAGGGTCGATCAGCACGGTGCCGGCGCCCTCGCGGCGGAACTGGACAAGGAAGGCCCGGTGCCCGTAGCGGAAGCCGGACGCCCGCTCGGCGTCCACCGCGACCGGCCCGGTGCCGCCGGCGAGCGCTTCCGTAGCCGCCTGCAGCGCTGACGCGGTCGTGACCAGCGGCGGCAGCCCCTCGCGCGGCTCCAGCAGCGGGACGACGGTGCGCTCGGGCGCGCCCGGATCGCCAGGCTCGCGGTGCTGGCTTGGCTCGCTGTGCTCGCGGTGCTGGCTGGGCTCGCCAGGCTCGCGGTGCTGGCTGGGCTCGCGGGCGGTCGGCTCGGGGCTGGTCACGGCCGCCGCCTGCGGCGCGGAGGCCGCAGGGCCGCAACGCCCGGCGCCAGCGGCGGCAGACCCGCCGCAGCGCACATGAGATCGCACCAGGCGGCCAGGTGGCCGGCTAGCTCGGGGTCTGCGCCGGGCTCGGCTACGGGCGACCAGGAGGCGCGCAGCTCGAATTCGGTCGACATAGGTTCGTCCTGTTTACTCCCGAATCCCTGGGTGACGACCGTCGTGACGGTGCCGCTGATATTTCGGTACCCCGCCTCGCGGTTGTCTAGCGCCTCGGTCAGCCAGCTCCAGCCGACCTGGTTGATGAGCGCGTCGGCCGCCATCTCCGGCTCAAGCTCTGCGCGGACATAGCTGATCACGCGGTACCGGCCATCCCAACCTGGCTGCCCGGCAGGGTCGAACAGCAGGACGAACCGGCCCCCGCCAACATCGGCCTCGCCGACAGCAGCAGCACCAGGCGGGTTGTCGCGCGCCGCGGCGCCGCCGGCTGTAGCACTGCCGTCCACCGGCCCGCTTACCACCGCGGCCACCGCCGAAGCGAACGGTGCCAGGCGGCGAGGCGGTGGCTCCTCCTCGAACGCCAGCTCCGGCCTCGCCTCACCCTGCAGGGCCGCGGCGCGCTGCAACTCGGCGACGGCACGGCGGAATGCCTCGGCTGGGGGATCGGTGTCCACGGGCCGCCCGGCAGGCCTCAGTGTCTGGGCAGGCGGCACGACCGGCAGACCGTCATGCCACGCGGGCGCGGAGGCCGACCGGCTCGGACAGTTCGAACGTGGCGGGCACGCCGCCCAGGATGACGGCCGCTCCGCAGGCTACGCAGAACCACTCGGCGCAGTACTCATCGGCGGTGTCGTAGCAGCAGCAGGGAGCAGGGTGATGCTGCGCATACGGGCGATCCCAGCCGCAGTCAGGGCAATGCCGGATGATCTCGGTCATCTGGGACCTCCTTCCCTACCGGCTCATCAACGATGCTGGCATGGCTGCGGTCCCAAGCCCCGGACCCGGGACGGCGTGTCATGCGCTTTTGGCGCGGAACTGGTCACCGCGACAGCCGCGGATCCGGCACTATGCGATCATCGTGGCTGTGACGCCGCCAGCCGATGACGCTCCCTTCCTGCGGGCCTGCCGGAGGCAGCCCGTCGCGCACACGCCTGTCTGGTACATGCGCCAGGCCGGCCGGGCCCTGCCGGAGTACCGCAAGGTCCGGGCCAACATGCCGATGCTGAAGGCGTGCTCGACGCCGGACCTGATCACCGAGATCACCCTCCAGCCTGTCCGCCGGTACCAGGTCGATGCGGCCATCCTTTTCAGCGACATCGTCGTGCCGCTGCGTGCGATCGGGCTGGGCATCGACATCAAGCCGGGAGTCGGCCCAGTGGTCGATAAGCCGATCAGGTCCAGGGACGACCTCGGCCGGCTGCGGGCACTCGAGCCCGGTGACGTGCCGTTCGTGACCGAGGCGATCACGAACCTGACCGCGGAGCTTGGCGGCACACCCCTCATCGGCTTCGCCGGCGGCCCGTTCACCCTGGCCAGTTATCTGGTCGACGGCGGCCCGTCCAAGAACTTCGAAGTCACCAAGTCGCTGATGTACAGCGATCCGGACACCTGGGCCGAGCTGATGCGGCGGCTGGCCGACATCACCATCTCCTTCCTGCAGGTGCAGGTCGCAGCTGGAGCCCGGGCCGTTCAGCTGTTCGACTCGTGGGCCGGCTCCCTCAGCCTTGATGACTACCGGAAGGCCGTGCTCCCGCACAGTCGGCGGATTTTCGCGGCGCTGGCCGACAGCGGGGTGCCGAGGATTCACTTCGGCGTCGGTACTGGTGAACTGCTTGGCGTCATGGGGGAGGCCGGCGCAGATGTGGTCGGCGTGGACTGGCGGGTTCCGCTCGACGCGGCCGTCGGCCGCGTCGAGCCTGGCAAGGCACTGCAGGGCAACCTGGACCCGGCAATCCTGCTGGCACCGTGGGAGGTCGTGCAGGCACGCGCGCTCGAGGTGCTGGCACGCGGCCGGACTGCCGAGGGCCACGTCTTCAACCTTGGACACGGCGTGCTGCCGCAGACCGACCCCGACGTGCTGACCAGGCTCACCGAACTGGTCCACACCGCCTCTGCCTAGTCGTCTGGCCAAGCCCGGGCAGTCGGCGTGACCTGCCCGGGCAGCTAGCGACAGCTAGGGCACCGGCGTCGGCCCCGTACGGCGGCGGGCTAGCCGGCGCCAGGCCGCGAGGGCCGCGGCCGCCAGGATCGCGGCCAGCAGGATGAACGGCAGGCCCGCGCCGAGACCCTCAAGGGCCGCGGTCGTTGCGTGCCCCAGCGCCCGCCAGCCCGCGGTGAGCCCGGCCAGGAATCCGCGCGCGGCCTGGTGGTGCCGCTTGTGCACGGCGTGCAGCGGACCCTGCAGGGTCATGCTGATGGTCGCGAAGGTCGTCTCGTGGTCCAGCGCCCGCTGCTGGGCTTGCAGCGACTCCAGCGCGGACTCATCGGCACTGATCTGCTGCTGCACCTGCAGCAGCTGGTCAATGCTGCCGGCCCGGGAAAGCAGGCCGTCCAGTGCGTCGATGGCATCCTGCTGCGAGGTCACCAGGCTGTCGACGTCGGCGACCTGCTGGGTGACATCGGTGGCCTGCTGGGTCAGCGCGATCTGCCGGCCAAGCGACGGCGCCGACAGCTCGGCGAGCACGGCCGGGTAGACGGCAACGGGCACCTTGAGCGTCAGGCTCACCGAGGCGGCGTGGTCAGCCGAGCCTGACACTGCATCCTCGCCCGCTGTGTATCCGCCGGCTGCGGCGGCGATGCCGATGGCCTGCCGAGCGGCTGCCATCGGGCTGCCGGTCCGCAGCGTCATGCTGGCGGTGTAGATGATGTCCTCGCTGGCCGACGCGAGATTCTCAGGCTGCGTGGCCAGGCCGTTCCCCGCGCTGGCGGATGATCCGGCCGCGTTCCTGCCGGCAGAGGCTGCCCCGTAGGCGGGCGGATTGGCAGGTGCTGCGGCTGGCCCGTGCACGGCACCGCCGGCCGACGTAGAGCTAGGGCTGGAACTGCCGCCGCATGCACTTAGCAGCAGGCATCCGGCCAGCAGGATGACGCCGCATGCTGCGGCGCCGCGGGCAACTGTGATGCTCGTCATGCTGCTCGGACGCGCCCGTGGTCCTGACGGTTCCGGGCAATGGCGATAATCGGTGCCGTGACACCTCGCAGCGTCGATGGACAGCCGGGCCAGCGCCGGGTGGCCGTGATCGGTGGTGGCGTCTCGGGCCTGGCCGCCGCGTTCTTGCTGAAGGATGCGGGCCTGGCGGTGACCGTGCTGGAGGGATCACCCCGGCTTGGCGGGAAGCTGGCGGTCTCCGAGGTGGCGGGCGTGCCGGTGGACTCGGGCGCGGAGGCGCTGCTTGCGCGACGGCCGGAGGGCACCGGGCTGATCGAGGCGGCGGGCCTGTCCGGTGGGCTCGTGCAGCCAGGCACGACATCCGCGGGGATCTGGACCTGGGGTGCGATCAGGCCGCTGCCGCGCCGCCAGTTCATGGGCGTGCCCGCCGACCTGGCCGAGCTGGCAGCAACCGGGATCCTGTCCGACGAGGGCCTGGCCAGGGCCAGGCAGGACCTGACCAGTCCGGCAGGCAACAGCGACGGCGACGAGTCGGTCGCCAGCCGGGTCGGCGGCAGGTTCGGCCCGGAGCTGGTCGACCGGCTGGTGGAGCCGCTGCTTGGCGGCGTGTACGCGGGCAGCTGCGACGATCTTTCCTTCGAGGCCACCTTGCCTGCCCTCGCCCAGGCCGCGCGCGCTCATAGCTCGCTGGCGCAGGCGGCGGCCACCCTGCTGCCGGCCGCGCCGGATGCACAGGCTGCATCCAACGGGCGGCCAGCGGACGCGCCGCCAGTGTTCACCACGCTCGAAGGCGGCCTTGGCAGCCTGCCGGACGTGCTGGCCGCGCAGTCCGGCGCGACCGTGCGCACCAGCGCCATGGTCAGGGAGCTGACACCGGTACCCGGCGGCTGGCGGCTGACGTTCGGCTCGGCGCACGCCCCGCAGACCCTGGAAGCTGACGCCGTCATCCTCGCGGTGCCGGGACGACCGGCCAGCCGGCTGCTCGCGCAGGTCACCGGCGGCTCGGCGGCCGCAGCAGCGCTCGGCGAGATCAAGTACGCCAGCATGGCCATCGTGACGCTGGCCTATCCGGAGCCCGCGTTCCCTGCTCTGCCCGCCGGCAGCGGGTTCCTGGTCCCGGCCGTCGACCGGCACGCGGTCAAGGCCGTCACCTTCAGCACGATCAAGTGGCCGCACCTGCTGCGCGCCAGCGGCGGCATGCACATCGTCCGGTGCTCGCTCGGACGGCTCGGCGAGGAGGCGGTGCTGCAGCGCGAGGACAGCGAACTCGCCGCGCTCGCGGCTGCCGACCTCGCGGCCGCTACCGGTGTGCGCGGCCGGCCGGCAGACGTCCGCGTCAGCCGCTGGGGCGGTGGCCTTCCGCAGTACAGCGTCGGGCACCTGGACCGGATCGCAAGGGTCCGCACCGGCGTGGCGGCGCTGCCTGGCCTGGCCATTTGCGGTGCGGCCTTCGATGGTGTCGGCATCCCCGCGTGCATCGCGTCTGCACGCCTTGCCGTCGACCAGGTGCTGTCCTACCTCGATGCCGGCGCCCAGCAGACAGCCACGCCGGGGCATTCC
>DASPWG010000029.1:0-61056 GCA_035621915.1 Streptosporangiaceae bacterium | reverse complement strand
GGTGGCCGCGGCGATCAGCGTGGTGGTCGAAGCCGACCGGGCCAAGCCGCTCGCGCTGGCGAACATGCTCACGGCCGCGTCCGGTGCGATAACCGGCAAGCTGGCCCCGCAGCCCGGGCAGCGCCTGGCCGCCGCCGCCCGGCGGCAGCCGGGTTACGCGCCGGTGGCGGCCGCCGCCGGACGGGGGATCAGCGCACCGGTGTGATGCCCAGCCACCGGAAGGCGTTATGCCAGGTGATGTCCTCCAGCGCGTCCGGGGGCAAGTCCAGGGAGCGGAGCGTGCGCCCGGCCGGCTCCTCGCGGGGCATCGCCGGGAAGTCCGAGCCGACCAGCAGCCGGTCGCTGCCCAGCAGGTCGACCAGGTACCGGATCGCCCGCCGGTCGAACACCAGCGAGTCGTACCAGAACCGCCGGGCGTATTCCATCGGCGACGGGCCATCGTCCGGCATGATCGCTCGCTCGGGTACCGCTGGCTCCTCGTTCCAGGCGCCGCTCCAGAAGTACTGCGCGCGGGGCAGCATCATGGCCAGGCCGCCCGCGCCGTGGCTGAACGAGATCCGCAGCGCCGGGCACTTCGCCGCGGTGCCCCCCGTGATCAGGGAGGCGGCGGCCATCGCGCCCTCCACGCCGACCGCGTAGGTGCCGCGCGCCGCCGCCGGGAGGGCGCTGCTGGCCGCCGGCATCGCGTGCACGAAGACCGCCATCCCGAGCCGCTCGGCCTCGGCGAAGAACGGCAGGAACCGCTCGTCGCCGATGGAGGCGCCGAGCACATTGGAGGCGATCTCGACCCCGGCCAGCCCCAGCTCGCCAATGGCTGCCAGCTCGGCGGCGGCAGCTTCTGGGTCCTGCAGCGGCACCATGCCGAGCCCCACCAGCCTGGTGGGGTCGTACCCGCAGAACTGCGCGGTGAACTCGTTGACGTACCTGGCGAGGGCAAGGCCGTCGGCAGCCGGCAGGTCGTAGCGCAGCAGCGGCGGCATTGGCGTCAGGACCTCGGCGTCCACCCCCGAGGCGTCCTGCGCGGCCACCCTGCGCTCGGCGTGGAAGAAGACGTCTCTTGCCCGGAAGCGCATCGGACCGAAGACCAGCATCCTGTCGGTGCTGTCGTCGACGGGCTCCATCTGCGGGAAGCAGGCGGGCGAGCCCGGCGGGTAGTCGCCAGGCAGCAGGTGGGCGTGGGCATCGATGAGCACGGCAGCCTCCAGGCCGGCTAAGCGGACGGGTGGACCGAGACGTGGATCGCGGACTGGCCGGGAATGTCCCCGCCCAGTGTCTGGATGGCCAGTTCCGCGTCCTGCAGGCCGAAAGTGTGCGTGTGCATCTTCTCCAGCGGGAACCGGCGCGACTCGATCAGCGCGATCGCGTCGGCCATCCCGCGCGCGTCCACCCCGAAGGCGCCGCGGACCGTCAGTGCCCGGTTGATGATCAGGTCGGTCCTGACCGGGATCTCGCGGTTGCCCTTGAGCCCGGCCAGCACCACCCGGCCGCCGCGCCTGGCCGCTAGCAGCGCGTCACCGACGGGGCCGGCCGCCAGCGGCGTCAGCTCGAGCACGACGTCGGCCATCTCGCCGCCGGTGATCTCCTCGACCTGCTGCACGGTGTCCTGCGCGCCGTCGCCGTCCACCACGATGGTGTGATCGGCGCCAAGTTCGCTGGCAAGCGCCAGCTTGTGCTCGTCAGTGCTCAGCCCGGTGATGATGACGGTCCCGGCCCCCGCGGCCCTGGCGGCCACGACGGCCGCGATCCCGCGCTGCCCCGCGCCGAGTACCAGGACCGTGTCACCGAGCCCGACCTCGCCAAGATGGCACGCCCAGCGCACGCCCGCCCCGATGGCGTTGTACGTTGCCGCTATCTCGGCGGGCAGGGTCTTGTCCATCTTGTGCATTACCGAGGTCGGTGACAGGTACATGTACCGCGCCATGCCGCCCCACAGCGCGGGCTCGGTGTCAATGCCGGTGACGCCGTGCCCGTACTTCCTGTTCCGGCAGAACTGGTACCGGCCCGTCAGGCAGTCCTGACAGGACCGGCAGGGCACGATTACCTCCAGCGCGACCCGGTCGCCTGGCTGCACGCCCCACCGCTGCGCGGCTCGCTCGCCCACCTCCTCGATGATGCCGAGCGGCTCGTGGCCGGGGATAAAGGCCGGCCGTGGCCCGCCGAGATGTCCGCGGTAGGTCTCCACGTCACTGCCGCAGATGCCGTTCGCCTCCACGCGCAGCAGTCCCTCGTCCGGGCCTATGGCGGGGCGCGGGAACTCGCGCATCTCGATCTTTCCCGGGCCCACCTGGACCGCCGCGGGCACCATCTCTGCCATCAGCTTTCCCTCTCCCCGGCTATGGCCGGATTACCGGCACCGCCGCGCCTGACCAGTCCGCGAACAGCCTGACGATCATCGAGATGCCCGCGTTGCGTGCCCCGGCGACTGCTATCAGCAGGTTCGTCCGGTCCTCGCTTGCCAGCATGCGCTGGAACTCGGCGGCCGGCTCACCGTCGCCGGGCAGGCGGAGGCGTCCTTCCACCCGGTCCTTGCCGACCCTGGCCAGGTCGGCCGTGGTGCGGCCGCTGTGCTCGACAAGCCAGCCACGCACCTCCGCCCGTCCGAGCCCCGCAGCGGCGAGCATCTGGGCGTGCTCGGGGCAGAACACGACGCCGGCGGCGGCGTGCTGGAAGATCCACGGGCCGGACCTGCCGATGCTGTCGGCGAAGTCCGCCAGTAGTTGCTCCGCGCTGGCGGTATGCCGGTTGTCGACGAACTCGCACGTGCGCAGCAAGGTGGCCGACACCGCCGAGACGCCGTCCGGCAGCCCGGCCTCACTGGCCAGCGACGGCCACGGGCTCTCCTCCTCGTTCTCGGCCACGCAGATCGACCAGCGGCCCGGCAGTCCCTGCGTGGCCTGCTCGAGCTCGTGCGGGTGGATGCCGTAAACGTTGCGCACGATCAGTCCGATCGCCCGCGGGACCGTCGCATTCGGCCGGAACCCCGGTCCGAAGACTCCCCCGGCTGTGTTGAAGCCCAGCTCGGCGCGGACAGGGCCGTTCACGATGATCAGCGGTGCGGGCCCGCTGGTCGACTGCCAGCCGCCGCCGCCCGTCACGCGCTCGCGCATCAGCGCTTCCCAGGCGGCCAGGACGACAGGGAAGTACTCGGGCAGGCAGCCCGCCATGGCGGCGTTGATGGCGGCGAGCCTGACGGTCACGACCCGGTCGAGCTGAGGCAGCCGCCCGATGACCTCGTCCGGGCTGCGGCCGGCCGCGGCCAGGAACTTGTCCACCAGCGGGTCGGTGGCCGGGATCAGCGGCAGGCCATCCGACCAGCCTTGCTCGTAGCAGTGCTCGATCGCGGCCTGCGCCTTATCCGGATCGAGCTCCGTCACCGGCCGGCCTTGGCGGTCACCAGCGCGACGACCTCAGGTGCCAGCCGCTTGGCCCGCTGCCTGACCTGTTCCTCGTCCAGCACGGCCACCGGATGCTCGGTGACGATGAAGTGATAGCCGGGGGCGCCGCGCAGGTCCGCCATGGCGCTGGCCGTGACGGTGAACGCGTCGCTGCAGATCACCGCGGACGGCAGGCCAGCCTGCTCGAACACGATGCCGTCCGCCACGGCCGATGCGCTGCACGACCCGCAGTCGCCCACGCCGGTAACGACGACGTCGCATTGCTCCCTGAACCGGTCGACCAGCTCGGCCGGAGCTGGCGCCGCGAAGTTCGGCTTGGTCTCGGCCAGCGCCACCGACATCGAGTGATCGGCCGCCAGCAGCTTGCCGATCTCGGCCAGCAGCAGGGCGGCGTTGTGCTTGGTGTTGTTCAGCAGGCCCACGCGCAGCCCGCTCGGATCCGGCCGGCGGGGTGCGAGCTGGAGGCCAGCCGCGGGCGGACGCGCTTGCGCGCGGCCGGTCGGGTCGAGGATCGCGTTCGGCATTCAGGGACTTCCTCTCAGCTGCCGGTGGCCGGGCGCCTAGTGCTCGTGCACGATCACGCCGCGGATGTTCTTGCCGTCGTTCATGTCCTGGTAGGCCTCGTTGACCTGGTCGAGCTGGTAAGTACGGCTGACCAGCTCGTCGAGCTTCAGGTCACCCGACCGGTACAGGCGCAGCAGCCGCGGGATGTCGAACAGCGGGTTGCTGTCCCCGAACAGCGCGCCCCGGATCTGGCGCATGTAGCTGATGAGCAAGCCGGCCGGCAGGTGGACGGCGTGCTCGTCGAAGTGGCCAACGGCGGTGATGGTTACCTTGCCGCCCTTGCCGGTCATCAGCACGGCGGCGTTGACCATCTCCTCGGTGACTACTCCAGGCGTCAGGATCACGTGGTCGGCGAGCTGGCCCCAGGTCGTCTCGACGACGAAGTCGTGTGCCTCCTTCGCCGTGCCGAAGGCCTTGGTGGCGCCGAAGACTGCCGTGGCCATCTCCCGCTTGAAACTGACCGGGTCGACGACGATCACGTCCTTGGCCCCGGCAAACCTGGCGCCCTGGACGGCGTTGCTGCCGACGCCGCCCGCGCCGAAGATGACGACAGTCTCTCCGGCCCGAACCCCGGCCGCGTGCACCGCCGAGCCCCAGCCAGTCGGCACGCCGCAGCCGACGAGGCAGGCGATCTGCCACGGGATGTCCTCGCCAAGCGGCACGCATGCCCACTCCGAGACGACGGCGTACTGCGAGAAGGTGCCGAGCGTGCAGAACCCGCCTAGGTCCTCCTGGCCGAGGTGGAACCGGAACGTGCCGTCACCGAACATGCCGGTGCCGGCGTTCAGGCCCTTGACGCACATGTTCTGGTGGCCGGTCGAGCACGGCCGGCAGGCCCCGCAAGCCGGAATGTAGGAGCAGACGATCCGGTCGCCAGGCTGCACCCGGCGCACGTCCGGCCCGACCGACTCGACGATTCCCGCGCCCTCGTGCCCGCCCACTACCGGCAGCCGCACCCTGGCGTCACCGGAGGTGATGTGGTCGTCGGAATGGCATAGGCCGGCCGCCATCATCTGCACCCTGACCTCGTGTGCCTTCGGCTCGTCCAGCTGCAGCTCGGCGATCTCCCAGCCGAGGTGCGGGGCCCGGGCGATGGCGGCGCGGGTGGTGATCTGCATGGGGCCTGTTCCCTTCGTTACGGCAGCCCGGCGAGCTGGGGCAGCACCTCGGCGCCGATGAGCGCGATGTGGTCGAGGTCGTGAATGTCATAGATGTGCAGGTAGACGGTGTCGGCGCCGACCTTCGCGAGGCCCGCGATGCGATCGGCAAGCATGTCCGGCGGCCCGATCACCATTGACTCGCGGATGCGGGACGAGCCGACCACGGCCGCCCGCCGCTCTGCCTCGGCAGCGGTGGCGCCGATGGCCACCGGGATGAAGCCGGACCGGCGGGCGGTCGCCGGGTCACGCCCGATCGCCTCGCACGCGCTCGCGAAGACCTCGAACCGGGTTCGCGCCTCGTCCACGCTGCTGAGCGCGGCGTTGAATTCGGTGCCGAACCGGGCGGCGATGGCGGGCGTCCGGCGCGGCCCGGCGCCGCCCACGATGACCGGCGGATGCGGGCGCTGCGTCACCTGCGGCGGCGTGGCGTTGTCCTCGACGCGGTAGTAGCGGCCCTGGAAAGAGAAGCCACCAGGGGTATCGGAGGTGCCTGCGAGCCACAGCCCGGTGATAATCGCAAGCTGCTCGTCCAGGCGGTCGAACCGCTCTTTCACCGGCGGGAACGGCAGGCCGAACGCGGCGTGCTCGCGCTCGTACCAGCCGGTGCCGATGCCCAGCTCGATCCGGCCGCCGCTCATCTCGTCCACGGACGCCACGATCGCCGCGAGGAGCCCGGGCGAGCGGTAGGTTGCGGCCGTCACCAGCGTGCCGAGCCTGATCCGCTCGGTATCGCGGGCAAGCCCGGCCAGCGTTGTCCACGAGTCGGTCGGCCGGTAGCTGCGGTCCTGCGGATCGACTCCCATGAGGTGGTCAGACCGGAAGAACGCGTCAAAGCCCGCGCGCTCGCACGCGTGCGCCAGCGCGAGGATCTCCTCGTAGCGTGCGCCGTGCCGCGGTTCCAGCAGGACCCGCAGCCGGAGCCGGCCGCGACTACCCGTGGTCACGAGCTTCTCCCGGTGCCGCGCAGGGACACGGTCTTGACTTGCGTGTAGTCCAGCACGGCGTCTGCACCCATAGTGCGCCCGAAGCCGCTGTGCTTGTAGCCGCCGAACGGGCCGCCGATGACGCCCGCGCCCAGCGCGGCGTTCACGTGCACCTGGCCCGCCGCCAGCCTGCGGCTCATCCGGACGGCGCGGCCCACGTCCTGCGTCCAGACCGAGGCGACCAGGCCGTACCTGGTCCCGTTCGCCACGGCGATGGCCTCGTCCTCGTCCTGCACCGTCAGCACCGAGAGCACCGGGCCGAATATCTCCTCCTGGGCAATGCGCATGCCAGGCTCAACCTGGTCGAACAGCGTCGGCTCGACAAAGTAGCCTGCCTGGAAGCCCGCACCCTCCGGCACGCCTCCGCCGGTCACCAGGTCGGCGCCCTCCTCGCGGCCAAGGCGCATGTAGTCAAGGACGCGCGCGTGCTGCCTGGCGTTGATCAGCGGGCCCATCTGCACTGGCTCGTGCCAAGCGCCGACAGACACCTTCTGCATCTGCGCGGCCAGCCGGTCGACGAGTTCGGCATGCACCCGTCGGTCGGCGACGACCCGGGAGCCCGCCGCGCAGATCTGGCCGGTATTGAGGGTGATGCCCGCCACCATGGCCGGGACCGCGGCGTCCAGGTCGGCGTCGGCGAAGACCACCTGCGGGGACTTGCCGCCAAGCTCGAGGTGCAGCGGGGTGAGGTTTGCAGCGCACGCAGCCATGACCGATGCGCCGGTGGCGGGCGAACCGGTGAAGCTCATCCGCCGGATGCCGGGATGCGCCGGGATCGCCGCCCCCGCCTCGGCGCCGTAGCCGGTCACGACATTGACGACGCCCGGCGGGATCCCCGCCTCCAGCGCCAGCCTGGCAAGCGCCAGCGCGGTCAGCGGCGCATCCTCGGCGGGCTTGATCACGATGGTGTTGCCCGCCGCGATGGCCGGCCCCACGTCCGTGACGAACATCGGGCCTGGCGCGTTCCACGGGATGATCGCGCCGACCGCGCCGAAGGGCTCGCGCAGGGTAAGACCGATGACGTCGGGCGACATGGTGGGCAGCGTCAGCCCGCTCACCTTGTCGGCCTGCCCCGCCACGAACCGCAGGATCCTGGCCATTGGCGGTGGCCCCCAGGAAGGATGGCCTACCTCCAGGCACTCCAGCCGCGCGATCTCGGCTGCGCTGGCGTCGATGAGCTCCGCCCACCGGCTGAGCAGCCGGCCCCGCGTCGTCGCGTCGGTGTCGCGCCAGGCCGGGAATGCCCGCTGCGCTGCCGCGACCGCCAGGTCGACGTCGGCGCTGCCGCCACGGGGAACCTGGCCGAGGACGCCGCCGGTGGCCGGGTTGACCACGTCGATGACCTGGCCGTCACGTGCGGGTACCCACTCCCCGGCGATGAGCTGCGCGTTATCGATGATCAGCGGGCTCGTCGCGTCGGCCGATGTGATGGTCATCGCCAGCTCCTCTGGGTGCGTTGGCCGAGCTGCCTAGTGCTCGTGGATGATCACGCCGCGGATGTTCTTGCCATCGAGCATGTGCTGGTAGCCGAGGTTGATTTCGTCGAGCCGGTAGCGGCGCGTGATCAGCTCGTCGAGCTTCAGGTCGCCGGACTGGTACAGCCCGATCAGCAGCGGCACGTCCACGAGCGGGCTGCAGCCGCCGTAGATCGAGCCCTGGATCCGGCGCTGGTAGCCGATGAGCATGCCGGGGTTCTCGTCGATCCAGCCCTTCCCCACCGCGGTGATGGTGACCTGGCCGCTCTTGCCGACCACCTGGATCGCGTCGTGGATCACCTGATCGTCCAGGATGCCGACGGTGATGATCGCGTGGTCTGCTAGCTCGCCCCAGGTAGTCCCGACGACGAAGTCGTGCGCTTCGCTTGCAGTCGCGAACGTGTGCGTGGCCCCGAAGACTCCGGCCATCTCGCGCTTGAACTCCACGGGGTCGACCACGATGACGTTCTTCGCGCCCGCCAGGCTGGCACCCTGTACCGCGTTGCTGCCCACGCCGCCCGCGCCGTAGATCACCACGGTGTCGCCTGGGCGCACGCCGGCGGCACGGACCGCCGAGCCCCAGCCGGTCGGCACCCCGCACGCGACGAGCGCGGCCACATCGAACGGGATCTCTGCTGGGATCTTGATGACGGAGAACTCGGACACCACCGCGTACTGCGAGAAGGTGCCGAGCACGCACAGCCCGCCGAAGTCCTCGCCGCCGGCGTGGAACCGGAAGGTTCCGTCAGGGAACATGCCGGTCCCCGCGTTCTTACCCGCATCGCAGAGATTCTGGCGGCCGGTCGAGCAGTACCGGCACGAGCCGCAGGCGGGGATAAACGAGCAGGTCACATGGTCGCCGACAGAGACCCTGGTGACGCCCTCGCCGACCGCGTCGACCACCCCTGCGCCCTCGTGGCCGCCGACCACGGGCATCCGCATCGGTGCGTCGCCCTTCTGGATGTGGTCGTCGGAGTGGCAGAGCCCGGCCGCGTAGAACTTGACCAGGACCTCGTTGGCCTTCGGGTCATCGAGCTCAAGCTCGGCGATCTCCCATGGCTTGCCCGGCGCGCGGCAGACCGCGGCCCGGGTGGTCATGCTCATACGGATCCCTCTCGCGGTTGTGGCAGACGGCAGGCTGCGCGGGCGGCGGCTGCGTGCTGGGCGATCGCCCATCGCTACTCCACGATGGAGCGCGGTCTGCGGCCGGCGCCAGACCCCTTTCACTTCGCGGAAGGGAAAGGGCTGGCCTTTCGCTGCACGACGGAAGGCCAGGCTGAGCCGCACCGCCACCGGCGTGGGCGGCTTCTGCTAGGCGGAAGAGCCGGTTCCCTGCCCGCGCGCGGCCGTGCTAACTTCCGCGGCATCCGGCCAGGCCACTCGTCCTGCGGAAGGGCACCTGCGTGATCGACAAGTTCCGCGCCGATCCGATGGCCGCGCTGGCGCCGATCCCGTCAGGCGCGTCCGTGGCTGTCGGAGGTTTCGGCAGCTCAGGACGGCCAGACACGCTGCTGGACGTGCTGTGCGAGCTCGATCGCCGGGACCTGCACATGATCGTCAACAATGTCGGCGGTGACTTCACCGGCATCGGCCGGCTGCTGGTGGAAGGGCGGCTGCGGCGGGTGACAGCCTCGTTTCCCGTGCTGCCGGAGTTCTACGACGAGTACTTCGCGGGCCGGGTCGAGTTCGAGCTGATCCCGCAGGGCACGCTGGCGGAGCGGCTGCGGGCCGGCGGCGCTGGCATCCCGGCCTTCTACACCCCATCCGGTGCCGGGACCATGCTGTCCGACGGCACCTTCCCGCTTGGCTACAGTGCGGCCGGCGAGGTGGCCGAGCGCATCCCGGCCAAGGAGCATCGCGAGTTCGGCGGCCGCGAGCACGTGCTCGAGTACGGCATCGTGGCAGACTTCGCCCTGGTGAAGGCCTACCAGGGCGACCGGAAAGGTAACCTGCGCTTCCGCCTGTCGGCCCGGAACTTCAACCCGCTCGCGGCGATGTCGGGGCGGTATACCTTCGCCGAGGTGGAGCATCTGGTCGGGACCGGAGACCTGCAGCCCGACGACATCCACCTGCCCGGAGTGTTCGTCGACGAGGTGCTGCTCAAGTCCGAGCTGTCGCCGCGTCAGCCGTCGATCGCGGGGCAGCCGTCATGACGCAGGCAGCCACCGCCGCTACCATTCCGGGGCGCAGCCGGGACGGCATCGCGCGGCGGCTTGCCGCCGATCTTGGCGACGGGTTCGTGGTCAACCTCGGAGTGGGCATCCCGCTGCTGATCCCGCAGTACATACCGCCGGACGTCGAGGTCATCCTGCACGCCGAGAACGGGGTGCTCGGCATGGGCCCGCTGGCCGGCCCTGGTGACGAGGATCCTGACCTCACCGATGCCGGCAAGCAGCCCATCACGCTCATCGCCGGCGCCGCGATCGTGGACTCGGCGCTCTCGTTCGCGGTCGTGCGCGGCGGCCACCTGGACGTCACGGTGCTCGGCGCGCTGCAGGTTTCCGGCCGCGGCGACCTGGCGAACTGGTTCGTGCCCGGCCAGAACCCGGCGGTCGGCGGCGCGATGGACCTGGTCGCGGGAGCGCGGCAGGTCTGGGTGGCAATGGAGCACGTCGACCGCGCCGGGCGACCGAAGATCGTCAGGCAGTGCACCTTCCCGCTGACCGGGCGGCAGGTCGTCACCCGGGTCTACACCGACCTTGGCGTATTCCATATCGTGGACGGCGAGCTGCGGCTGACCGAGTGCGCGCCCGGCATCGCGCCCGAGGTGATACGGGAGCGGACCGGCGCGCCTTACGTCGAAGCGCTCGGCTGATCCCCAAGCGGACGGGAATCTGACGTGGCCACGATAGATGTCAGCACGCTCACCGCCTTCGACGTGCACACTCACGTGCACAAGTCAGTCCGCGCCGGTGCCGAGCCCGATGCGGGCGGCCGCGAGGACATGGGCGAGTACTTCCGGATCGGCACCATGCCCAGGTACACAGTGCCCGAGCTGGCCGCGTACTACCGTGAGCGCGCCATGGCCTGCGTCACGTTCACCGTGGACAGCATCTCGCAGACCGGCGACGAGCCGGTACCTGACAACTTCGAGGTCGCCGAGCTGGCGGCGGAGCATGCCGACGTGGTCATCCCGTTCGCCAGCATCGACCCGGCACGCGGCGCGGCCGGCGTGCGGCAGGCAAGGCGGCTGGTGACCGAGTACGGCGTGCGCGGTTTCAAGTTCCACCCGGGCACCCAGGCCTTCTATCCCAACGACCGGGCGGCCTACCCGCTGTATGAGGTCATCGCCGAGCACGGCCTGATCGCGCTGTTCCATACCGGCCAGACTGGGGTCGGCGCGGGCACCCGTGGCGGTGGCGGCATCAGGCTGAAGTACTCCAACCCGCTCTACCTCGACGATGTCGCAGCCGACTTCCCGGATATGGACATCATCCTGGCGCACCCGTCGTTTCCCTGGCAGGACGTCGCGCTGTCGATCGCGACCCACAAGCCGCGCGTCTACATCGACCTGTCGGGGTGGTCGCCGAAGTACTTCCCGCCGCAGCTCGTGCAGTACGCGAACAGCCTGCTGCGGCACAAGGTGCTCTTCGGCACCGACTTCCCCGTCATCACGCCGGAACGATGGATCAAGGACTTCGACGAGCTGGCGATCAAGCCCGAGGTCCGGCCGCTGATCATGAAGGAAAACGCCGCCAGGCTCCTCGGCCTGGTGAGCGGCTAGCCCGGTGTTTCGTCCAGCGGGATTACCGGTACTGGTCCGGCCAGCTCATCGGCGGGCGCGGGCATGTAGGCGAAATTCTTCGCGCGGGCGCCGCCGTCGACCACCAGGTCGGTCCCGGTGATCAGCCGGGCGTAGTCGGAGCAGAGCCAGGCGACCGCGTGCCCGATGTCGGTCGGGGTCCCCGTCGTGCCCATGGGGACCATGGGCGGCCGCTGCCCGGTCCACCGGCTCGGCCTGCGCCACGGCTCGTCGCCGGTGGGCCCGCCGAGCCCGCCGCCGCGCCCGTGCGTGAGCACCCCGCCCGGTCCGAGCCCGGCCCTGGCCATCTCGGCCAGCAGCTCGGGGTTGTCCGGATTCGGGGCCGTCGGCGTGAAGCTGTTGACCCGGATGCCGTAGGGCGCCAGGTCCATGGCGGCTGCCCGCACGAAGTTGTTCACGCCGCCCTTGTGAAAGGCATACGCGATGATGCCCGCGGTCCCTGACCACGCGTTCGAGGAGGAGATGCAGACGATCGAGCCTTTGATGCCGCGCTCGGCCATCGCCCGGCCAACGTGCTTGGTGTTGAGGAAGTAGCCAAGCGCGGAGACCCGGACGGCACGCTCGAAGTCCGCGGCGGACTCGTCAAGCACTCCGCGGCCGCCGAGCAGCGCGGCGTTGTTTACCAGGATGTCGATGCGCCCCCAGCGCTCCAGCACGGCCGCGATGTAGCCCTCTACCGAGGCCTCGTCCGTCACGTCTCCTGGCGCGGCCATGGCCTCGCCGCCGTTGCGCTCGATCCGCGCGATGCACGCCTTGATCGCCGAGTCGGCGACGTCGTTGCACGCGACCTTGGCGCCGTACCTGGACAGGGCCAGCGCGACGCCGCTGCCGATGTTCGGGCCGACTCCGGTGACGAGCGCCACCTTGCCCGCAAGCGTGATCTCCACTGTCAGTGCTCCGCGGGATAGACCAGCTCGATGAGCTCCGGCTGCACGCCCAGGGCCGGCGCGAGCATCGCGCGCATCAGGTCCTTGGGCACCAGGCACTCGGCGCAGGCGGACGGCCCGGCCGCGATCGCGACATGCGCGGTGCCGTCGCGCACTGTCACGGCCAGCTGGTAATCCTCGGCGGCCAGACTCTGCCGGATCCTGTCCAGCGCGACATCGTCAGCTCCCACCGGCCACTCCCTTCGCGAAGCCAATATATGACGTTCGCATCGAAACGAGGCGCGACGGCGGCGCGCTGCGGTCAGAGGGCGGCAGCCGAATCGCCCGCAGCAACCAGTTCGTCGAGCATGCGGTCGATGGCCCCAAGCCCGACCGACAGATGCCCCTCGTCCTGCTCCAGGTGCGCGCGCACGCCCGGTACCCTGGCCGCGAGCCACTGGCCGTGGGCGAATGGCACCATGAGGTCATCCGATCCCTGCCACAGCAGCACCGGCATGGCGATCTCGGCGAGGTCGAAACCCCACGGCCCTGCGAAGGCCAGGTCGTCGTCGAGCCAGCCGTCAACCCCGGTCCGCATCGCCTCGCGCATGTTCGCCGCCATGTCCTCGCCGAATTCGCCGGTGAGGACGGCCCGATCTACCTCGGGCAGCAGCGTCTGCAGCGCCGTGATGATGTCCGCGGCGGTCGCGGCCTTAAGTTGCTCCCGTTCGCGCTCCAGGTACGGCCGCAGCCGGTCCTCGCCTTCCAGCGCGATGGTGAACTCGGTGACATTGTCCTCGCCCATGCCGGCCATCCAGTCCAGGCCGTCGGCGGCATAGGGCGCCACGCCCGCGATGACTAGCGCCGCGGCGGCGGCACCAAGGCGCGCGGCACAGGCCAGAGCGTGCGGGCCGCCGCCCGACCATCCGGCCACCAGGCAGCGGTCCGCGCCGACCGCGGCGAGGACCTCGGCTGTGTCGGCGACAACGTCTGCGACGTCGCGGCCCGGCTGGCGGGTCGAGTCACCGTATCCGGGCCGTGAGGTCGTCACCAGCCGCAGCCCCCGCGCGTGCGCGGACCGCTCGAGCGCGCGGATAGGCGTGTAGGCACCGGGGGTGCCGTGGTGGAAGATCAGCGGGATCCCGCCGGCCGGTCCCGTGACTCGCACGTCAAGCCGCCTGCCGTCGCGGAGCACGATGTGGTCAGCGCTGTCCATGTGCCGCTCCTCTTCCGGTCGCCCGCGCGGCGCGGTGCCGGTCAGGGTTCCCGGCCGATAGTCATTCTGGCACCGGCTGCGAAGGTGCCGGAGCCATGCCGGTCAGCACCAGCGGCAGGCGACGGCTGGCTACCGCGAGTACGGCCGCGCCGAGGCCGGCCACCGCGAACGCCACAGCCACTCCCGACGCCAGCGGCCAGCCATGCGCGTTTGCGGCCGTCACGGCGGCGCCGCCGATCCCGATGCCGATGGCGGTACCGAGCACGTCGGACAGGCTCAGCGACGCCGATGCCCATCCCTCGCGGCCGGTCGGCGCGGCCCGCAGCATCAGCAGCGACAGCGGCGCGTACGCCATGCCCATGCCGAAGCCGGCCACGGTCCAGGCGGCCAGGCCGACCGTCACCGGCGTGGCGGGCAACAGGACCAGGGCCATCGCGGCCAGCCCGGTCACGATGAACGCGAGCCCCGAGCGGATCAGCCGGCGGGCCTCCCAGATCCCGTTGAGGCGTGACTGTACCCACGCGCCGGCCGTCCAGGAAAGCGTGGCGCCGGTGACGGCGAGGCCGGCGAAAACCGGGGTGTGGTGGCGGATCGTGGTGATGGTCAGCGTGACGTAGGCGTCAGCCCCGAAGAAGGCGAAGGTCAGCAGACCACGGCAGAGGATGACGGCTGGCAGGCCGCGGCGGGCCGAGAACGTGCCCGCCGGCAGCAGTTGGCGCAGGGCCAGTCCGAGGACGGTGGCTCCCACGGCGACCACGCCGAGGCCGGCCAGGAGGAGATGCCCGCCCGCGGCCAGCGTGAGGCCGGCGAGGATCAGCCCGGCGCCTGCGGCGGCAGCGAGCCCGTGGCCGATGCGGTGCTCGGTCCCCGCCGGCGCTGAGCCAGTCGCTTCATCTGCGCCTCTGCTGGCAGGGCCGGCGCTCGCGGAGCCCGCGCTCGCCGCTGGCCGCTGGCCGAGCCTGAGCAGGGCCGGCATGGCCATCGACGCGGTGACCGCGACCAGGGGCAGCAGTCCGAGGAACACCCACCGCCAGCCCAGCACGCTCGCCACCGCCGCGCTGATGGCAGGGCCTGCCAGGCCCGGCAGCACCCAGGCAGTGGACAGCACCGCCATCATCCTGGCCCGCAGGCGCTCGGGCAGGCTGCGGCCGATCGCCACGTAGGCGACGGCCGGAACCGCGCCCGCTCCGATCCCCTGCAGAGCCCGGCCGGCAACCAGGACGAGCATGCTCGGCGCAAGCCCCGCGATGGCGAGCCCGGTGCCGAACAGCACGACCCCGGCGATGAACGGCCGCGCCGGGCCGTACCGGTCGGCCTGTCGCCCGGCCGCGACGATGCCGATGATGTCGCCGAGCATGAACGCGCTGAACACCCAGCCGTACAGGTCGAGCCCGTGCAGATCGCGCGCGACGACCGGCATGATGGTGACGACCGCCAGCGCCTCGGTCGCGATGAACGTGATGGTCAGCACCAGGCCGACCGTCAGCGCCCGCCGCGGCGCCGACCACAGCCCGTGCTCTGCCGCCGGCTCGGGCCCGGCGATCTCGGCGCGGGCGTTCGCGTCAGTCTCGGCGGTCATGCAACCGAGGCTAGGAGTTCAAGCACTGTTGAAGTCAACTGCTTTACTCAGGCACCGGCCGGAAGGCCTAAGGTGCCCGGCGCACGCGCCGGGCACCTTCGGGGCATGCCGCTAGAAGCCGGGGTTCGCGGTGGAGATGTCGTAGTTGGCACCCCAGTACCACTGGGTTGCGTTCGCGCCGGGCACCATGTGCGGATAGCCGGTCGGGTCCGCGATCCACCAGCGCACGTGCGACTGCATCCACTGCGGCAGCGTGCTGACCGACGCCTGCACCTGCGGCCACTCGGAGATCATGGTGTAGAGGATCGCGGTGCCGGTCGGGTCGTAGGCCAGCCTGGCCGCGACCCAGCTTGCCGCCTGTGAGGGCGTCACGTCGCCTGGCTCGATGTCCAGCGCCGCCGCGTGCGGGTCGGTGCCCGTGGTGTCGATCCAGACCACGGCCTTGTCCCCGGCGACCTCGGCGCCGGGCACGGCGAACGGGCCGGTGGCGTAGGTGGCGACGACGTGGCTGCCGGGGATCGCATCCGGCGTGACTGAGTCGTAGATCTCGTACGGGTACTGCTTGCGCGGCGCGGGCTGGGTGGCGGCCGGAGCGGCGCTGGCGTCCTGCTGGGTGGTGACCTGGCCTGCCGCAGTCGGGGTGGCCGTCGCGGCGGTCCGCGCGGTCGGTGACACTGCGGGCGAGACGGCCGGGGACTTGCTCGCGGCGGGCTGCGCGGCGGCAGCGGCGGCACTGGCAGGCGCGAGCGGTGACCCCGCGTCGGCGCGGGCTGTCGCGGCACCGGTCAGTTCTGGCGCCGGCGTGGCCGCGGCGCGGGCCAGCATGCCGGGCGCCGGCACGGGGCCTGAGGCGGACGTGGCTGCCGAGGCGCCTGTTGACACTCCGACGACGCCAACGATGGTGGCACCGGCCGCCAGCAGGGCCAGCGGCGAGGGCCGGCCGTGCCTGCGGTAGGCGCTGCGGATCACGGACTGTGCTGAGGAAAGGTGGGGGCGCACGATGAACCTTCGGTCGGGCGCGGGGGGCGCACGGCGGTCACTGAGAACACGCGGGCCGGTGTCTTGCACCTGGCCGCGGCAGGATATGCGGATGGGACGCGGGTCATGGCGACGTTGCGCGGGGGCAGCCATCACGCATCTCGGTGCTGTCGGTTACTCATTGTGAACACCCTGAAAGTAGCGCCCTATGCCTGCATGTCCGATGAACGCCTATGATCTGGATCACACCGGATAACTAAGACATCCGGTACCGGCTTCGAGGCGAGCCGGGGACGGGGCATGACAGATGTCATCCCCGGCTGATGACGCCGGGCGATGGCCTCGGGCCTGGAAGCGCGGCAGCATGGTAGCCGGGCAGATGGGCTACGACCCCAGACATCGACCGCCCGCCCGGCCAGGCAGCGGGGCGGGGCAGAGGCAGGCAACTGATGAGCGCAACGCCGGGCGGGTACCGGGTTCCGGCCATGAGGGCGTCCGATGCCGACCGGGACGCGGTCGTGACGGCACTGAGCGAGAATTACCAGGCGGGGCGGCTGACGACCGAGGAACTCGAGGACCGCACCGGGCGGGCCCTGGCGGCGCGCACCCTGGGCGAGCTAGACGAGCTCACCGTCGACCTGCCCGGCCTGCGGGGCGCGCAGCCTGCCCCGCAGGGACCCCAGCCGGCACCGGCCAGGTCCGGCTGGCTCGCCTGGCGGGTTCCGGTGCCGATGGTGGCCATCGCGGCGGCTGTGCTTGTCGCCGCGTTCGCCGTGGGGGTAGGGGTGGGCAGCCACCACCATGGCTGGCTCGCGCTGCTGGTACCCGCCCTTGTCATCGCGCGGTTGCGCGGGCGGCGGCGCGGTTCATCCAGGTCCCGCCCGTCCCGCTGGGACTGACCTCACAGGCTGGACTGGATGGCGCCGCCATCGACCTGATAGGCCGCGCCGGTGATGTAGGAGGCCTGCTGCGAGGCCAGGAACGCCACCAGGCCTCCGAGTTCGGCGGGCTCGCCCAGGCGGCCGACCGGGATCGATGCTCCCGCCGCGGCGAGCCGCTGCTCAAGCGCCGCGTCGTCCTCGCCGCCGCGCATGGCCAGGATCCGGTCGGTGCGGAACGAGCCGGGCAGCACGAGGTTGACGGTGATGCCGTCCCTGGCCAGCTCGTGCATGATCGACTTCATCAGGCCGGCGGTGCCTGGCCGGATCCCGTTGGAGAGGTCCAGGCCGCGCACCGGCTGCTTGACCGAGCTCGACTGGATGGCGATGATGCGGCCCCACTGGTTCGCCCGCATGTACGGCACGACACCTCGCACCAGGCGCACGAAAGTCAGCGTGACCAGCTCGAACGCCTGCCGCCAGTCGTCGTCGGTCAGCGCGGCGAAAACGCCGGGCGGCGGCCCGCCTGCGTTGCTGACCAGCACGTCGATGCCGCCGAACCTGGCCGCGGTGGCCTCGATCACGCGCGTGACGCCGTCCGCGGTCGCCAGGTCGGCCTGCACCGCGAGCACCTCCGCGTCGGTCTCGGCGGAGATCTGGCGGGCAGCCGCCTCCAGGTCGGCCTTGCCGCGCGCGCAGATGGCGACACGCGCGCCCTCCCGCGCCAGGGCCAGCGCGGACGCCTTCCCCAGGCCCTTGCTCGACGCGCCGACCAGGGCGACCTTGCCCGCCAGTCCCAGGTCCACGATCTGCCCGGCCCGCTACCCGGCCGCCAGGCCGGCCAGCACGCAGGCACGGGCGGCAATGGCCGAACCCCTCGCGCCGGCCATGTCCAGGTCGGGTACGAGCGCGACCGACGCAGCGCGCTGCTGCTCGTCGCGCAGCACCGTGTGCGCGCGGACCCGGTCCAGGAACCAGTCCCTGAAGTGCGGAGCGGCCTCCACGACCCCGCCGCCGAGCAGGTACACATGCGGGTCGGTGAAGTTCGCGGCGATCGTGAGCAGCCGCCCGATCGCCATCGCCTGCTGCTCGAAGATCTCCAGTGCCAGCTGATCGCCTGACTCGCCGTGGCCGCGGACCAGCTTGGCGGCGACTTCGGCGGGCTGCCCGGACAGCGCATGGCCGGGAAACCTGGTCAGCCAGTACGGCAGCAGGTTCTTCTCGATCCCGGTCAGCGAGGCGATGCTCTCGGCGTCCCCCGACAGCCCGCAGTTGCACACCGGCACCGGCTGACCTGGTGCCAGCAGGCCGTCAAGCGGAAGCCAGATGTGGCCGAGTTCTCCTGCCATCCCCGCGGCGCCGCGGATTACCTGCCCGGCCTCGACGACTCCGCCGCCCAGACCGGTGCCGACGATGACCGAAACCGACGAGCGCTCCCCGGCCGCGGGGCCGAAGTGCTGGTAGTGGGCATACAGCGCGGCGGCGTTCGCGTCGTTGTTGAAGATCACCGGCTTCTCCAGCCGGACCTCGAGCGCGCGCCGGATGTCAAACCCCCGCCACTCCTGGCCGGCGAAGTTCGTCGCTCCCCTGGAGCAGATGACCCCATCCGCGGTGACCGGGCCCGGCGTGTCCAGCCCGACGGCGCGGACAGCGGCGGGCGGGATGGCGGTGCGGTCCAGGACCGCGTCAAGCGAACGGCCGAGCGCCTCGATGGCCTTGTCGGGTCCCTCGCGTACGGAGCTTGGCGACTCGGCCATCTCGCTGACGAGGAACCGGCCTGCGGCGTCCAGCACCGTGGCGTTGATCGTGGTGCCGCCCGTGTCCAGGCCGACCACCACCCAGTCCTCAGCTTCGGTCATCGCGCGTCTCCCAGCTGCCGGCGCGCGAGCGCCGGCCGCCATTTAGCTTGGCAGTTCGCTGCCGGGCTCGCCACACTCCCCGCCGCCAGCATGCCCTTCCAGGAAGGAAACGGGCTGCCGCACGCCCAGCCCAGTGCGGGCGGCTGGTGCGTTCCTGGCCGGTCCAGGCATCGCGCCCCGATATAGGCTACTACGTCGATAGAGAACCTAGGGTATTATCCTATCGGCCCAGTTCAAGCGGTAGGTCAGGATCCGCCGACCACTCTTCCAGGGAGCCGTCATAGATTGCCACGTCCTCGCGCCCGATGATCGTCAGCGCCTGCGCGACGACAGCGGCCGAGATGCCGCCCCCGCAGTAGACGGTGACCGGAGCGTCGGCCGGCAGGCCCGCCGTGGCCTGCCGCAGCTCGGCGCCGGCCCGCATCCGCCCGTCACTGGTCAGCAGCTCGCGGGCCGGGATGCTGAGGCTCGCGGGGATATGGCCGCGCCGGGAGTACCTGGTCGGCGTGGTCCCTGCGAACAGCTCGGCGGACAGGGCGCAGACCAGTGTGCCGGCCCGCGTTCCGGTCACGACTTGCGACACCTCGGCCCTGTCGGCCCACATGCCCGGCGCCTCGCGCGGGGTGAGCGTCCCGGCATGGGCAGCCCCCGGGCCGGCCGCGGGCGGCACGCCGGACTCGGTCGCCCCGCCGCTGGCGAGCCAGGCGCGGTAGCCGCCGTCGAGGACGGCTGCCGGAACGCCGATCCAGCGCAGCATCCACCACAGCCGCGCGGCCCACACGCCGCCCTCGCTGTCGTAGGCCACGACCAGCGACGAGTCGCTGACCCCGAGCCGCTCCAGGGCAGCGCCAAGCTCGCTAGCGGCGGGCCTGGCGAAGTGATAGCGCGCGGTCGCGTCCGAGAGGTCGCCGAGCAGGTCGGCGTAGCGGGCGCCGGGAATGTGCCCGGCAGCGAACCGCTCGCGGGCATCGTGCGGCCGGTAGTCGCCATCCAGGCGGGGAGGGGGCAGGATGACCGTCGCGTCAAGTACCACGACGGGCGGCCCGAGATGCCCGGCCAGCCAGGCCGGGGAGACCAGCGTTTCCGGCAGTTCAGTGCTATCCACGTGGCTGAGGCTACCGGCGCGTCCCGGCGCGCAGGTGGCCGCGGTTCCATCCGAAGGGCGGGTGCCCGATGACCGGCATACGTACCGCGCCGCACTGGCCATCGCCGACCAGGCCGGCGGCCGCCTGCCCGCAGGCGACGGTGAGCATTCCGGCCTGCCCGCAGGCCGGAATGGCCGCGGCGCAGGTGATCGCCGCGATCACCGGCTGGCAGGCCGGGGCAGCCGGGGTGCTGGTGGTCGCGCTGGACGGGCACGGCGCCTCCGGCAAGTCGACGATCGCGTCCGCAGTGGCCGCCGCGACCGGCGCGGCGCTCGTGCACACCGATGACTTCTTCCGCTGGCCTGCGGCCGGCCAGCTGGCAACCAGCGGCCGCACGATGCCCGTGGACTGCTACTACGACTGGCAGCGCATCCGCGCCGAGGCGCTCGAGCCGCTGCGGGCCGGCCGGGAAGCCACGTTCCGCCGTTTCGACTGGCAGGCTGGCGCCCCGGCCGGCGACCCTGCGACGGTCGAGCCGCGCGGCGTGGTCGTGCTGGAGGGCGTGTTCTCGGCGGCCCCGCAGCTGGGCGACCTGGTCGACCAGTCCGTCCTGGTCGCCACACCCGAGCCCGAGCGGCTCGCCCGGCTGCGCCGGCGGGTCTCGCCGGAGGAGTGGGACGAGGGCTGGCTGGCGGCCGAGCGCGCCTACTTCACCGCGATCCGCCCGCCCGGCAGCTTCAGCCTGGTCGTCGCCGGCGTCGGCGACCTGCCCGACCTGACCCCCCAGAAAGGCACGCCATGACATCCGTCCGCGTCATGCTCGACTACGTCCACCCATGGCCGAACGCGGCGGGCTTCTATGTGGCCCGCGACCGCGGCTGGTACCGCGATGCGGGCCTGGAGGTGGAACTCACAACGCACGACTACGGCCGCGGCGACGGGCTGGCGCACCTGAGCCGGTTCGAGGTGGACTTCGCTGTGTTCCCGTCGAACCGGCTGCTGGTCCGGCGGGAGAAGGGGGAGCCGCTGGTCGGCGTTGCGGCGATCAGCCAGACCGGGCTGGAGACGATCCAGGCCCTGCGCGGCTCGGGCGTCACCAGGCCGCGCGACCTGGCAGGCCGGCGAATCGCCTACGGCCCGACGCCGCGGGGCAGGGCCATGGTGAGTCATCTGGTGGCCGCTGACGGCGGCGACCCGGCGCGGGTGGTGACCATTGACTCCAGCGGCCACGAGCTGACCCCCGACTACCTAGTCGCCAGCGGCGCGGACGCGCTCTTTGGCGGTTACTGGTGCTGGGACGTGCTGTCCCGCGGCGTGCCGGAGGACGACCTGATCACCTGGCGGGTGTCGGACATCGGCGCGCCCGCCTACCACAGCTACCTGCTCGGCACGCAGGAGTGGACGGTCCACGCGAACCCGCGGCTGGTCGGCGACTTCGTCGCGGCCACCTCGCGTGGCTTTCACGCCGCCGCCGCCGACCAGGCGGCCACGCTCGCACTCCTCGAGCGCGTCATCCCCTATCAGCCGAGCTGGCGGCTGGCCAGGTCGCTCGAGCTGGTCGCGACAAGCTGGTTCCATGACGGACGGTGGGGGGTGCAGCGCGAGACCGAGCTGGTGGCCGGCTATGCCAAGTGGCTGGCCGACTACGACGTGCTCGCCAGCGCCGATGCCTGGCACGGCGCTACCACCAACGAATTCGTTCCCGATGCGCAAGGTGACTGATATGAACAGGCCAACCCGCCGCCGCATGGTCGCGGCGGCCACTCCCCTGCTGGTGGCACTCACCCTGGCCGTGTCGGGCTGCGGATCCGGCAGCGGTCCTGCCGCCCGGGGCGGTACGCCGGTCCAGGGCGGCACGGCGTACTTCGCGGAGCAGCCGCTGCAGACGCCGACCTACATCTTCCCGCTGATCTCCGGCGAGAACTTCACCGGCGAGAACACCGCCGACTTCCAGACCCTGCTGTACGAGCCGCTGTACTGGTACGGGGACAAGGACAACCCGGCAATCGACTACCCGCTGTCGATCGGCAACCCGCCCGTCTACAGCGACGGCAACCGGGTCGTCACGATCACCCTCAAGCACTACGTCTGGTCCGACGGCGAGACCGTCAGCGCCCGCGACGTCGGCTTCTGGATCAACCTGCTGAAGGCCAACAAGGAGAACTGGGCGTCCTACGTGCCAGGCGGCTTCCCCGACAACGTGGTGTCCTGGAAGGCGCTCGGCACCGCGACAGTCCAGCTGACGCTGAACGGCAGCTACAACCCGACCTGGTTCACCTACAACGAGCTATCCCAGATCACCCCGCTGCCTATCGCCTGGGACCGCACCTCACTGACCGCGCCTGCTCCGGCGCCGACCGCCGCGAGCCTGCCCGACACCACGACCGCGGGCGCCACGGCCGTGTACAACTTCCTGAACAGCCAGGCCAAGGACATCTCCGGGTACGCGTCGAGCCCGGTCTGGTCGGTCGTGGACGGGCCGTGGCGGCTGACGAGCCTCACCAGCAACGGCACCGCCACGTTCGTGCCGAACAAGAGCTACACCGGCCCGCAGAAGCCGCACCTGGCCAGGTTCGTCGAGCTGCCGTACACGAGCACTACTGCCGAGTTCTCGGTGCTGCGGGCCGGGTCCGCGACCGGCGGCCCCGGTACCTCTGGCGAGCAGATCTCGGTCGGCTATGTGCCGGACAACGACCTGCCGCAGCAGCCCGCGCTGCGCTCCCAGGGCTACCAGCTGGTCCCGGACTACACCTGGGGCTTCGACTACTTCGAGCCGAACTTCAACAACCCGACCGTGGGGCCGGTGCTGCGGCAGCTGTACTTCCGCCAGGCCTTCCAGCACCTGGTCGATCAGCCGGGCTGGATCCACGCCTACTATGAGGGCCTTGGCGTGCCCACCTACAGCCCGGTGCCGGCCAGCCCCGCCAACCCCTACTCCGACGCGCAGGCGAGCGTGAACCCCTACCCGTTCAGCGTCCAGGCCGCGCAGGCGCTGCTGGCCGCGCACGGCTGGAAGATCGTGCAGAACGGCGTAACGACCTGCCAGCGGGCGGGATCGGGCGCCGGCGAGTGCGGCAGCGGCATCAAGGCCGGCCAGCCGCTGAATTTCACGCTCATGTACCCCACCGGCACGCCGTATACCGACGGCGCGATGGTCGACCTGCAGTCCGTCGCCAAGGAGGTGGGAATCGAGATCTCGCTGGACCAGGTCACCGCCGCGACCATCGACGAGGACATCGAGCCGTGCTCGCCCTCCTCGTCGGCCTGCAGCTGGGAGCTGGGCAATTATGGCGGCAGCTGGGTGTTCGAGCCCGACCACTACCCGAGTGGTGAGGAGATCTTCCAGACCGGCGCGCTCGGCAACGTCAACAACTACTCAGACCCGGCCATCGACAAGCTGATCGTCGCGACGACGACGGCGTCGGCCGCCTCCGCCCCGACCGCGCTCGACGCCTACGCCAACGCGGTCCGGCTGGCGCTGCCGGACTTCTGGCAGCCGAGCCCCGGCACGCTGGTCATCGTCCAGTCGAACCTGCGCGGGTTCACGGCCAACTCCTACGGCTTCATCAACCCGGAGGAATGGTACTTCAGCAAGAGTTAACTCTGCCTGCGCCGTTCTGCCGTGCCGCCGCGCGCGGCAGCACGGCGCGGCGCGGCGAAGGGTGGTGAGCTGGCGTGACCGTCTACATCGTGCGGCGGATCGCCCAGGCGGTGGTCGTGGTGCTCGGCGTCACCGTGGTGACGTTCGGCCTGGAGCACCTGATCCCCGGCAGTCTCGCCAGGGCGATCATCGGCCCGCGGGCCAGCCGCGCCGCCATCGCCGCCTTCAACCAGGCCAACGGGCTCAACCGGCCATTCCTCGAGCAGTACCTTGCCTTCCTGGGCCGCCTCGTGCACGGCAACCTCGGGTACTCCTACCGGCTGAACCAGAGCGTGGACTCGCTCATCGTCCACCAGCTGCCCAACGACGTGCTGCTGGTCGGCTCCGGCCTGGTACTGGCGCTGGCGATCGCCATCCCGCTCGGGATCGCGCAGGCCGTGCACCGCAACCGGGCACTGGACCACGCCGTCACGTCGACGGCTTTCACGCTGTACTCGATGCCGTCGTACTGGCTGGCGATCCTGCTGATCGCCGCCTTGTCGATCCGGCTGCACGCCTTCCCTGCCGAGGGCCCGCAGGCGGCAACTATCGGCGGGATGCTCGCCGATCCGCGCGCCCTGGTGCTGCCGGTGCTGACGCTCACGCTCATCAACATCGCGCTGTTCAGCCGCTACATGCGCGCCGCCGCTATCGAGACCCTGGCCGAGGATTACGTCCGGGTGGCCAGGGCCAAGGGGCTGCGGCCCCGGCTCGTGCTGAGCCGCCACGTGCTCCGCAACTCGGTGATCTCGGTAACCACCCTGGTGGGCCTTTCGCTTCCGGCAGTCCTTACCGCCGGGCTGATCGTCGAGAACGTGTTCAACGTGCCGGGAGTCGGGCTGACGTATTACACGGCGGCAGTCAACTCCGACTACCCGGTCGAGCTCGGCATCACCGTACTGGTAGGGATCGTGACGGTGCTCGGCAACCTGATGGCCGACCTGGCCTACGCGGCGCTCGACCCGCGGGTCCGCTATGTCTGAGCAGCGCCTATCCGACCGGAGGCGGCGTCCGGACGCCGCGACGGTGCTGCAGCCGGCGCCGCAAGCCGGGAGCGCGGCCGCGGGCCAGGAGCCGGCTGCGGCCCGAGCCGTCACGCCGGGCAGCACGTCGGTGCTGCGGTCCTTCGCCAGGCACCGGCTGGGCCTCGCGGGCCTGGCGCTGATCGCTGCCCTGGTGCTGTTCTGCTTCGCCGGTCCGGTGCTCTACCACACCGACCAGGTCCACGCCAGCATCATGGCCACCAACCTGCCGCCGGGCAGCGGCCGCCCGCTGGGCACGGACGCGAACGGCTATGACATCCTCGGCAGGCTGATGGTCGGCGGCCAGAGCTCCCTGGAGATCGGCTTCGCGGTGGCGGTCCTGGCGACCATCATCGGCGTCATCTGGGGGGCAGCCGCCGGCTTCGCAGGCGGGCTGGCGGATGCGATCATGATGCGGATCGTCGATATCGTGCTCGCGATCCCGGCGATCTTCCTGCTGATCTACCTGGCATCGGTGTTCCGTCCCACGGTCGGGCTGCTGATCGTCGTCGTCTCGCTGCTGTCCTGGCTGGTGCCGGCCAGGCTGGTGCGCGGTGACGTGCTCACGCTGCGGACCCGCGAGTTCATCGCCGCGGTGCGGACGATGGGCGGCCGCGGCCCGCACATCGTGCTGCGGCACCTGGTGCCGAACGCGTTCGGCACCATCGTGGTCAGCGCGACCTTCCAGATCGCCGACGCCATCATCTTGCTTGCGACCCTGAGCTTCCTCGGCTTCGGGCTGCCGCCACCCGCGGCGACCTGGGGCGGCATGCTCTCCCAGGGGACCACGTACCTGCTGGACGGGTACTGGTGGGAGGTGTATCCGGCCGGGCTCATCATCATGCTGACGGTGATCGCCTTCAGCCTGGTCGGCGACGCGCTGCGGGACTGCCTGGATGCCCGCCTCAGGCAGTACTAGCCGAGGGCGCAAGGCCGGCGCGACTAGCCGAGGGCGCAAGGCCGACCGCGACTAGCCGAGAACCCGGATCGGAGCACCGAGAAGGAAGGCCGCGATGTCGGCGACGACCTGCCCGTACATGTGCCGGAACCCTGGCTCGCTGACGTAACCGAGGTGCGGCAGCAGCACCACGTTGTCCAGCGTGGTGAGCTCATGGCCAGGCGGCAGCGGCTCTGTGTCGTAGACGTCAAGGCCGGCGCCGGCGATGGTCCGGCTGCGCAGCGCATCGATGAGGGCGCGCTCGTCCACGATCGGGCCCCGCGACGTGTTGACCAGCACCGCCGTCCGCTTCATCCGCGCCAGGTCGGCGGCCTGGAACAGCCCCGTCGTCCGCTCGCTCAGCACCAGGTGAACCGACAGCACGTCCGACTCCGACAGCAGTTCGTCCTTGCTGACCATGCGAACCCCGACCGCGTCTGCCCGGTCCAGGGTGAGGTTCTGGCTCCAGGCGACGATCTCCATGCCGAATGCGCGGGCCGGGCCGACCATGGCGGCGCCAAGCGTGCCGAGCCCGGCAAGACCGAGGGTCGCCCCGGCTAGGGTGACCGGCATGCCAACCTGCCAGCGGCCGTCCCTGATGGCGCGGTCCTCGGCCGTCACGCGCTTGCACACGGCAAGCACGAGCGCCCAGGCCACCTCTGCCGTGCTCGGGACGCCTGGGCCAGGCCTGCGGCCCGAGCCGTCGGTGCCGCTCACGATCACGCCGCGCTCGCTGAGGTAGCCGACGTCGACGGATGCGTTCCGCATGCCGGTCGTCACGACCAGGCGCAGCCGTGGGAGCGACTGCAGCACCGGCTTGCGCAGCGGCGTCCGCTCCCGCATCAGGACCACCACGTCGAAGTCGGCGAGCGCTCCGGCCAGGGCGTCCTGGCCGATGGGGTCGTGAAAGAACACGACCTCGACCTGCGGCCCGAGCGAGGCCCAGTCCGCGTAACCGTGAGCGCGGTGATGGTAGTCGTCGAGCACGGCCACCCTGGTCAGGCCGCCCGCCCGGTACCGTTCTGTCATGACTCTCCCTACTCGCCGGCTTGGCCGCACCGGCATCGACGTCACCATCCTCGGCTACGGCGCGATGGAGTTGCGCGGCCAGCCCAGGGGGCCGGCGATCGCGGACGAGGATGCGGGCAGGCTACTTGGCGCCGTGCTCGATGCCGGGATCAACCTGATCGACACGTCGGTGGACTACGGCCGGAGCGAGGAGCTGATCGGCCGGTATGTCGGCAGCCGGCGTGCGGAGTTCTTCCTGGCCTCCAAGTGCGGGTGCCCGCTCGACCCGCCCGCTGATGCCACGCCGCCTTATCCGCACGACTACCGGCCGACCAACGTCAGGGCGGGAGTGGAGCAGAGCCTGCGCCGCCTGCGCACCGATCGGATCGACCTGGTGCAGGTGCACATGTCACCGAGTCGTGCCCAGCTTGAGGCCGACGACACGGTGGCGGCGCTGCAGGCGCTGCGCGAGGAGGGCAAGGTGCGCTTCATCGGGATGTCGGGCATCCTCCCGCATCTGCCCGACCACATCGCGATGGGCGTGTTCGACGTCTTCCAGATTCCGTACTCGGCGGTGCAGCGCGAGCACGAGGACCTCATCACGGCGGCGGCTAGCGGCGACGCAGGGACGCTCATCCGCGGCGGGGCGGCGCGCGGCGGGCCCGCAGACGACAAGAGGTGGCGGCAGGGCCCGCTTGGCCTGCCGGCCGGCGAGGGCGAGCGCCGCTGGCAGTCCGCCGCGATAGAGGACCTGCTCGACGGCATGAGCCGGATGGAGTTCATGCTCCGCTTCACGCTCAGCCACCCAGGGCTGTCGACGACCATCGTCGGCACCTCGGACGCCGAGCACCTGCGCTCGAACGTCGCTATCGCGGAGAAAGGGCCGCTGCCTGCCGACCTGTACGCCGAGGCCCTCAAGCGGCTGGCGCCAGCAGCGCCCTGAGCCGGCCGCGGCCTGGCGCTAGCCGCGCGGCGCATCCAGGCCCAGCCGGCGCTGCTCGATGGCCAGGCAGCGGTCCTCCACGTACAGCAGTCCGGCGCCGACGGCGATGGCACGTGCCTGCGCCGAGACGATGCCAAGCTGCAGCCACAGGGCAGAGGCGCCGGCCGCCACCGCCTGGCGTGCGATATCGGCTGCCTGACGTGACGGGCGGAACACGTCCACCAGGCCTACCTGCTCGGGCACGTCAGCAAGGGTGCGGTAGGCACGCTCGCCGAGGATCTGGCTGGCGTGCAGGTTGACCGGGATGATGCGCCACCCGTGGCGCTGCATGTGGCCGGGAACGCGGTGCGCCGCCTTGCCCACCGCCCCGCTGGCGCCGACGACGGTGATGGTGTCGTAGCGAGTCAGAATCTGCTCGACGAGGCCGTCGGTATCGGTCACCTCGTCACGGTAACCCGCTGCCGCCGATGGCCGGGCGCTGGCTAGAACCCTGGCAGCGCCGTCGAGATGTCGTAGTTCGGGCCCCAGTACCACTGCGTGGCGTCAGATCCAGGCACGATATGCGGGTAGCCCGTCGGGTCGGCGATCCACCAGCGGATATGCGACTGCATGCTCTGCGGCAGCGAGGCTACCGCCTGCTGCACGGCCGGCCACTCAGAAATCATGGTGTAGAGGATGGCCACGCCGTCGGGGTCGGCGGCCAGCCGGGCCGACACCCAGCCAGGGGCGACCGATGGCGTCGCGCAGCCCGGCTCGAGGTCGAGTACCGATGCCTGCGGGTCGCTCCCGTTGATGTCGATCCAGAGCACCTGCGTCCGCCCGGCGACCTCCGAGGCCGGGGTCGGATTCGGCCCGTCGGCATAGGTGGCCACCTCATAGCCGGCCGGGATGTCCTGCGGAGTCGTCGAGTCGTAGAACACGAAGGGCTTGGCCTGCCCGTCGGTGGCAGCAGAAGCGGACCCGGACGCCCCCGTGCTAGCTGACGGAGTGGCGGCCGCCGGGCTGCGGGCGGGTGCCGCGGTGTGCTGCTGGCTGGCACGCTGGCCTGGCGACCGCCCGGCGGCCGCGGCAAGATCTCCGCGCGCGCCGGCCCGGTGCAGGTAGGAGTGCCCGGCCTCGGCCGCGGCATGCGGGCTGGCTGCCGGCGCTGCCGCCGGCATGGCCGCGCCGATTGCCGGTACCGCGGCGGCGCACACGCCCGCCACGGCGAGGCCGGCTCCGGCAAGCACGCCGACTGTGACGCGCGGCGGCCGGCGGTGCGAACCGCGGGCACGGCGGCGGGCTGGCGCCGATACGCGTGCGCCGGACCGGGTGGCGCGATGACGTGCTGACAAGGTGGCTGCGGGGTCGGGGCGCGGATCGCGCCTGGCTGCTGACCCAGGGAAGCCGCGGGGCCGGCGCGATCTCGCTGCCGGCGGCCGGGCACGCGGACGTGACGCGGGTCAGGGCGACGTGCTGCGGGGCAGCCATCTCACGCCTGGGCACTTCGGGCACTGATATTCGACGCCCAAAACGCCGCAGGCGGGCGTGAATCCGCCAAAAACCTCTGTGATCTGCCTCACAATGTAACTGAGCGACTCCGGCCGACTGCATAGCGTCCGTGCAGGTCGTGGTAGTCCGGCCCGGGCCGCGCCGGCAGCCGGACGCGGCGGCGGCCGGCGGGTGGCACGCGGCAGTATCGTCAAGTGGACAGATCTGCGTGCTCGCGGCGGTGCTGCCATGCCGGACATCATCACCCAGGGCGGTGAGGGCAAGCCCAGTCCCTGGCCGCGGCGCGTGGTCGCCGTCGTGGTACTGCTCGTTGCGATCGCCGTGGTCGCCAGGCACCTGCCCCGGCAAGCGCGCGGTCACGCCGTGCGCAGGACTGCGGTCGCCAGCCGCCCGGCGCCGGATGCGCTGCCGGTCATCGGGGCCGGCGGGCCGCCGACAGGGATCAGCGGGCTGATCATGCCGCCGCGCGACGGGCTCCGGCTGCCGGTGGCCGGAGCACGGCCGTCGTGGTTCTCGCCGGCCACTGGTGCCCTGGTGCCGATAGCCGGCCTGCCGCGCGACAGCAACGGATACCAGTTCGTCCGCGCCGCCGGCGGATGGGCCGTGCTAGCCAACCCAGCCGGGCAGGCCTGCCCCAGCTGTGCCGTCCGGCCGACCTCGGCTTTCTTCCTGCCCGACGGCGCGCGGTCGGCCGCGTTCGTCGGCGCCGCGGACGGCGTGGCACCGGGAGCGGCCGCGGGCAGCCTCTGGCTCGTCAGCTATCCGCCCGGCGCCGACATGAGCACGGCTTCCGCCTCTGCGCAGGAGGTCAGTGACCGCGGCGCGCCGCTTGGCCGGCCGGTCACGCTGCCCGCCGACTCGGTGATCGTGCAGGGCACTGTGCGCGGCCTGCTGCTGGCGCCCGCGCTGCCCAGGCCAGGGCGCGTGACCGACACGCTGTGGACGCCGGCCGGGTCATCAGGCTCGCGCAGCTTTGCCGGGGTGATCGCAGCCAGCGGCAGCGAGATCGCCTGGGCGCCGCAGTGTGACCCGCTGTGCCGGGTGGAGGTGCTCGACCTCGCCTCGGGCCGGGTGGTCAGCATCGCGCTGCCGGGGGCGAGCTCGGCGGCCAATGCGGCATTCAGCCCCGATGGCCGGCTGCTAGCCCTGGAGGTGAGCTTCTATCTCAGCGGCGACGACGGCGCGCTGGCGATGCAGCTTTTCGTGGCCTCCGCCACCAGCGGCCGGCTGACCGTCGTGCCGCAGACCTATGTCAGCAGTGATGCGCTGGTCGGCTTCGGCTGGCCGACCGGGCGCGACAGCCTGGTGGCCGAGCTGAGCTTCACGACCAGGGTCCAGGTGACGTCGTGGCAGCCGGGCGCGGCCCGGCTGGCAGTGGCCGACGTCAGCCCGGCGAGCGTCGCGTCCTCGCTGCTGGTCGTCGGGTAGCCGGGCGCGCGACCCAGGTGGCGGTCAGACGCCGCGCTCGACGGGGATTTCCCCGGACTCGGCGGCCTGCGACAGCCGGTCGTAGTCATGCTGGTTCTGGTCCGCATAGCTGGCCGCGAAGTCGGCGATCGCCCGGTCGAACACGCCGGACCTGCCGAGATAGGCGGCGATCGCGATCCGGTCCCCTGACCTGGCATGCGCTCTGGCCAGCGTCCAGCCACACAGCTCGGCATACAGCCGCAAGCCACGCGGGATCATCGACTCGATGGGCAGCGAGAACTTCCAGTCGCGCAGCTGGCGCACGTAGAAGTCACGGGTCTGGCCGTCCAGCCCCTCGGCCCGCACGTAGCCGAGGAAGATGTCGCTGGCCGCCTGCATGAGGCGCTGGCCAGCGACCACGCGCTCGCCCTCGGTCGGGTGATGCTCGGCGCGCCAGAAGCGGCCGAGCACTGACTCCTGCGCCTCCTTCACCTGGAGGAACAGCGGATCGGTGCCGTCGCGTCCGAGCAGCAGGACGATCCAGCACCTGGTGCCGACGCTGCCAACGCCGACGACCTTCATGGCCATGTCGGTGAAGTGATACTGCTCGAGCAGCGAGCGCCGGTCAGACTGCAGAGTCCGCCGGTACTTCCCGATGAGGCGCATGATCTGCGTCTCGTAGCTCGCGCCTTCCCGCTCGTCGGGGAGCAGATCGGCGAGCGGAATGATCAGCGGGGGCTCGGCGACAATGCGGACCGAGTCACCTGCCTGCCGGGTCAGCTTGTCAAGTTCCTGAATGCTGTCCCTGGTCAGCGCCTTGCTCAGGGCCTTGCTCGCCAGCTTGCGCTGGCGGGCGGTCAGCTGCCGCTGGAACTGGCCGCGAATTGCCTCGACGTCCGCCGCCGCGTACCACACGTCGGCGTTGGTCATCTTGGCGAACTGGCGCATCGCCATCCGGTAACCCTGGGCGGCGGCCGTCACGATCCGCCGCCGGTCCTTGCTGTCGTAACCGTTGTCCCGGCCGGCCACCTCCAGGCTTGCCGCGAGCCGCTTGACGTCCCACTCCCACGGGCCTGTCTGCGTCTCGTCGAAGTCGTTCACGTCGAAGATGAGGCGGCGCTCGGGAGTCCCGAAGAAGCCGAAGTTGGACAGGTGCGCGTCACCGCAGTCCTGCACGGTGAGGCCGGACACTGGCGTGGTCGCGAGGTCGGCCGCCATCGGCAGCGCTGCGCCGCGGAAGTAACTGAACGGCGACATGAGCATCCGCCCGTACCTGACAGGGATCAGGCCGGGGACCCTCGTCTTAGCCTGCTCTTCGAGCAGGGCTACCGGGTCTGGGCGGTCCGGAGCCGGCTTGAAGACCGCATGGCTCTCCCTCGGAGCCTTCGTGCGCGCCGCCTTGCCCATGTCGGCGCGCTGAGTCGGCGTCAGTGGCCCTGACTGCCGGGCGCGCTGCCGCGGAAGAGCCTGATGCGGCGGTGCCTCGCGCACCGCGCTGGTGGCATTTGCCATTCAATCCCCCGTCCGAACCGCTATCCGCGGTTAAATGCCGCTTGCGAGGCCAGCCAGACTGCCCTGGCTATACCATGTCCCGTCGCCGGCGCGCGCGCGCCACCCGGACCGGGTGAGCGGCATCGCGCAGTAGTCGCCGGGCGGCTTAGCGCGCGTACTTCAGGACAAGCTCACCCACCCGCGGGAGAGCCGCCTGCACGTGCCGGGCAGCGCTGCCGCGCACCGTGCCGTAGGCCTTGACGATGGTGGGCCGGCCAGACGCGGCCGCGCGCGCGTCGGTCACCGAGAGCAGCGACTGGGCCACCTCATCGCCCCGCTTGGCAAGGTAGTCGCCGAACTCAGCGCTCCCGGAACTGCTGAAGTCTGCCCAGTACGGCTCGAGCTTGTCGACCATGTCTGGCAGCAGCGTCTCGACCATGTAGCGGACATGGCCGGGCATGAAGGTGTTCACGGTCTTATAAGCAAGCTTGACCGCTGTTCCCGAGACCCCTGACAGCTCGGAGACCTCCTGGTCGATCAGCGCGAAGCAGTCTGCGATGACATCGGGCCTGGTGTCCGGCGCGAGCAGTATGTCCTGGAGCGTTGCTGCCATGGGTGTGCTTCTCCTTAGTGGCCGGGGCCGCCCGGTGGGCCCGCGTGGACGCAGAATTGCGTCATCGGTCACTAGACGATGACGGCGCATATCGGGTTTACCTAGCCCATGGCGAACTATGACTGCCAGGCACCAGTCTCGTTACGCGTGCGCGCCGCGCAGTTCGTCCACGCGGCGCCGACCGCCTCGATCGCATCCGCGCGGCAGGTTTCGCGGCGCTCATACGCGGTAGAGCATGGCTGCCATGTCCCCGCCACGCGCCGCGACCGGCGGCCTAGCCAGGGCCTATGCCGCCCTGGCCGTCGGGCTGCGCTTTGCCGTCGTGCTGGCGTGGATCGCGGCAGTGGCAGCGGCGATTCGTTACCTGCCGCCGCTGGAATCGTCCAGCAGCACCGCCAGCCTCGTCCCGGCCAACGCGCCCGCATTACAAGCCGAGGCGGTCGCGACAAGGGAATTCGGCGAGCCGCTCGACGCGCAGGTGGCCGTCGTGCAGCGCGATCCGAGCGGGCTTTCGTCCTCGGCTCAGCTGGCCGCCGCGCACGCGGCGATCGCGGTTGACACTGGCCGCGGAACGGGCAGCCCTATCGCAGGACTGGCCGGCGCGGTGCCGATCCCGAATACCGCGGGCAAGTTCCCAGGTTCGCGGGAGCGGTCGACCACGATCGTGACGTTTCTGTATTTCACGCCGGGAACGCCGTTCGCCACGCAGACGGCCGGAGGAGAGCTGTACGCGCGCCGGTACGCGTCGGGGCCGGCCGGTCACCTCGTCGGCGTGACCGGCATCGTCCCGGCGACATACCAGCAGGGCGTCATCATCAGCCAGCGGCTGCCCTGGGTCGAACTGGCCACCGTCGCGGCGATAGCGCTGATCGTAGGGTTCTTCTTCCTGTCCCTCGGCGCGCCGGTCGCCACGCTGCTGTGCGCGGCCACCTCGTTCCTGCTGGCAATCAGGGTCGTCGCGTGGGTGACCAGGCAGATGCACGTCCCGCTGCCGCCGGACGTGCAGCCTGTGCTCGTGGTGCTGCTGCTCGGCGTGACTACGGACTACTCCGTGTTCTTCCTGTCCGGAATGCGGAACAGGCTGGCGGAGGGAATGTCGCGGCGCCAGGCGGCCACGCTCACCACCGCCGAATACGCCCCGATCGTGCTGGCCGCGGGAGTGCTCGTCGCGGCCGCGACGGGCTCCCTGACCGTGGCCAGGCTGCCGCTCATCCGGGCCTTCGGCCCCGCGCTGGCCGCGACCGTGCTCATCGCGATGCTCGTCTCCCTGACCCTCGCTCCTTCCCTCATCGCGATCTTCGGCAACCTGCTCTTCTGGCCAGGTCCCGCCTGGTACCGCCGGGCAAGGAGAACGGCGCGAGCCGCGCGCCGCAAGGTCCGCGCCACGGACGCAGCGGCCGGGACGCCCTTGTCGCTGCGCGAACGGCTGGCGCTTGGCGGCACCGCTAAGCCAGTCGCGTTGCTGATCGCGGCGGCGTGCATCGCGGCCATGGTGGGCGTCGGCTTGCGGGCGAGCGGGCTGCGCCTCGGCGCTCCCATCATCACGGCGCTGCCGGGATCCGCCCAGGAAGCGCAGGCGCAGGCCGCCGCCGCGCGGGGGTTCGCGGCCGGCATCCTGTCTCCGACCGAAATCCTGGTGATCGGGAACGGGGTCGCCGGGCAGACGCCGGCCCTCGACCGGCTGCAGTACTCGCTGGCCCGCCAGCCGGGCGTGGCCGGCGTGCTCGGCCCGGCCACCGTCCCGGCGCTGCTAGCCGGATTCGGCACCTCGGCTGCTGAGGCCGGGGTCCCGAATCCGATGCTCGCCAGGTCAGGCAACGCGGCCAGGTACGGGCTGATCCAGCGAACGGATCCGCTCGGTCCCATCGCGATCGGCCAAGTTCAGGTGCTGCAACGCCGGCTGCCTGGCCTCGCCAGGGCCGCGGGCCTGCGCGGCGTCCGCATCGAGGTGGGCGGCGAGACGGCAGCCGCAGCCGAGGCGATCTCCTCGACGACCGCTAGCATCGCGACATTCGCCCCGGTCATGCTCGCCGTCATGTTCGTCTTGCTGGCGCTGTTCCTTGGCGCGCTGATCGCGCCGCTGTACTTGCTCGCAGCAAGCCTGCTGGCGCTGCTCGCGACCGCAGGCGTGACGGTCTGGGTCTTCGGGCATCAGGCTGGCAACGATGGCCTGGTGTACTACGTGCCGTTCACGGTGGCAGTGCTGCTCGTCTCGCTCGGCGCGGACTACAACGTCTTCGTGGTGGGCCGGATCTGGGAGGAGACCAGGCGCCGGCCGCTTCGCGAGGCGATCGCGGTGGGAGCGTCCCAGGCATCACGCGCTATCACCATTGCCGGCATCACCCTGGCGTCCAGCTTCGCGCTGCTGGCACTCATACCGCTGCAGCAGTTCCGTGAGGTCGCCGTGGCGATGGCGGCCGGCATCGTCATCGACACGATCGTGGCGCGCTCGCTGCTGGTGCCCGCCCTGGTGGCGGTCTTCGGGCGGGCGGGAATGTGGCCGGGCCGCAGCCCCGTGCGCGGCGGCCGGGCTGGCGCGGCCGGCCCGTCGCAGCAGCGCCCTTCGGAGCCCGCCTCGCGTGCGGCGGCCCGGTCCGGCCCGCAGGCTCGGTGACCTGCGGCGCGGCTCGTTCCGTGCCTGCTCAGACCCCCGAGGACGAGTGCTCCAGGACAAGGTCGAGCCGTCCGGAGGCGAGATTCCAGAACTCCCTGGCCTCGATCTCGCCCGCCTCCGTATACGGACCGGCGCGCAGCTCAAGCCTGGTGCTGCCGCCTGGCTCCTCGTGCAGCTCGACCCGCACCGCCTCGGCGGCCTCCAGGGCAGCCGGCTCGGGACGCACTTCCTCGCTCCAGGCAAGCAGCCTGCCTTCCTCGACCTCGTCGAACACCGCCGATGTCACGATCCGGCGGGCTGCGTCGCGCGTGCTGGTCACGGTGTACCTCAGCCGGCCGCCTGGCCGGGCATCGATTTCTACCTGCTCGCGCTGCGCTGACCAGCCCGCGGGCGGAAGCCATTCAGCCAGGAGATCGGCGCTCACGAAGGCCAGGTAGACCGCCCGCGGCGGCGCGGTGAAGATCCGCGACACATTGAGCTCGTAGCTGGGTTCCCGTTCGCTCATTGGCTGTCCCTCCCCCGTTTGCGGGCCGCAACCTGCGGCTCGCCGGCGCGGCGAGGCAGCCAGGCAGGCTCCCTTGCCCCGTCACCTCCCCATGCCCAGGCCGGGGTGCCCAGATGCCAGCGGCAGGCAGCCACGTTCCGGCAGTCAGGTCGTGGCGCGCAGGCGCGCCGGGGCGCTCGTGCAAGTCAGCCAGCGCCAGCGCCCGGTCAGGGTCGGGAGCGACCGCGATCAGCCGCCACGGCAGCGGCGCCCGGTGCGCGCCACGGCGGCGATGACCTTGCCGGGCCTTACTGGCTGGCCGCGATCGCCTGTCCTGCGCGCGGGCTCGCGCGGCTCGTGCCGCTGGCCGGTGACCCGCTGGCGAGTGCTCGGCCGGCCAGTGTCGGGCGGGCTGGTCCCCCGCGGCTCGTTTCCGGCATGACTGAGCCCGGCCGGGTCAGCTCGATCATCCCCCTCAGGGCGCACGATGCGCCCGCCTTCCCCATGCGCCATCGCGGGCAACGTTACGCCAGGTACCGGTCACTGGGTGTTGGGTCGGCCCTGCCCTCTTGGCCTTCGCGCCCGTAGCGGGGGTACGGGAGGAGCAGGTCTACCGGACTCCTGTCACGATATGAAGGAGGGTCCAGAAGCGAGAAGTCGTAAAGCGGGAGAAAACGGCATCGCGGTTGTTCGAGTGCCTGCCGAGCTAGAGAACCTTGTGAGGATCAATGACCAAATCGCCTATCGCATGGCTCGATGACGTCGTAAAGCATGACTATGACGCGGCGTACAACTACCTGTCGCTGAAGCTCGACGAGAGGCGCGCAAGCGAGGTCGTGGATGGCCTGAAGAAGGCCAAGGTGACCCAGCGCCGCGCCAATGACATTCTGCGCGCCACCGGCCTTCCGCCGCTGCCCCTGACCGATCCCGGCGTGAAGCGTGACCTGCTCAAGCTGCTGAGCGGCGAGAAGCTGTCCCCGGTACTCATCTGCGACCAGAAAGTGGGCGCAGATATCGCCGACGGATATCACCGCGTCAGCCTTGCCTACAACATCGACCCGTTCATGAGCGTGCCGCTGAGGCTGGGCTAGCGTCGCTGGACCGTGCGCCGGCTGCGGCAGGATGGTGACAGATCCTGGCCACAGTACCTAGCACGGAGCTGGCGGCACTGAAGCTCAAGTCGCGTGCTGGCGCGACCGGTACCGGTCCGGAAGCGTGCAGCCCCCGCTGAAGCAGTGCGGGACCGGATAGAAGATGACACCGCCGGTCCTGGTTCCGTGCAGCCCGAGCAGGGAGAAGATCCTCGTCCAGGCCGGGTCCCGGTCGGCTTCCACCACGATTGCCGTAATGCCAGCGCTGCGCATGTAGCGCAGGAACAACAGGACGTGCTTCTGGTCCGGCCGGGCCAGGTTGGCAACTGCACGCGGCAGGTCAGTGCGGGGGGTGAGCGACTGGTTGATGAAGCCGCCGCCGATGCGCATATAGAAGTCGGTCACGGACTGGAAGAGCATCCCGGCATTGCCTCGCCCGGACACCACGACGATCGGCTCACCGGGCTCGATGTAGTGCTTGTACTCACCGGTTGCGATGAACGGCGGCAGCACCGAAGTCGCGTGGTCACTCGGCCTTGCCGGGATCGCGTCGGCGAGGATGGCCGCCACGGCGAGCAGGCCAAGGGCCCAGCGCGCTACCTGGATCGACCGGCGGCGCACAGGGGCTGATAGCCAGATCGCAAGGGCGATGGCGAGGACCAGATAGCCGATGAGGATCAAGCGCGCTGGCTCTCCGCTGCGCAGGCCGGGCAGCGACCAGATGGCGCCCCAGGGCACCCTGGCCTTCCACGTCACGCCGACCCTGAGAATGGTCCCGACGGCGAGCGCGAGGTCTAGCACGAATAGCGCGGCCAGCAGCCATACCAGCCGCGTCCTCGCGTTGAAGATCACTAGCGCAGCCAGGACAAGCAGCATCGGGATGCCGACGTAGCAGTTGAACCCGATGGCTGGCGCCAGCCGGTGGGCGTACTGCGCGAGCGGAGTGAGGCCGAAGGTCTGAGTCACCTTCGGCACGATCAGGTAGGACAGATTGAGGGAATAGAGCCGCGGCTGGCGGACGAGACTCGCCGGGTAATGCCGGATCGCATAGATCAGGTACGGCGAGACTAGGACCAGCGAAGCGACATATGCGATCGCCAGCAGCACGGCCAGGCGCAACACGGTCGCGAAGTGCCTGCGGCCGGCCAGCGCAAGCCCGAGCAGCACGGCGGCCGCACCCAAGATGGTGATCTGCACGGAGACCTCCATCTGGGTCAGGAACTGCAAGGCCAGGACGACGGCCATCAGGCCGACGAAGCTGGCCTGGCGCAGTTTCCCATCGCGCCAGACCGCGATCAGGTACACGATCAGCGGCAGCCAGATGTTGAAGCTGAGGTTCGGCTGCCCCGTGGTGACGTGATTGACGGTGTAAGAAGAGAAGCCGTACACGGCGCCCGCGAGCAGCGCGGGCCAGAACTTCCCGGTCAGGCGGCGGGTGGCGACGAAGGCGGTCCAGGCTGAGAGCGGCGCCACGATGAACAGCAGCAAGTTGAAGGCCGCGACCGGACCGAATGCCGCGGTTATCGGGGCCAGCGCCACCGAGACAGCGGGCATCGTCGTCGCCCAGGCAAGATTCAGGCCGCCGGGCAGCCCGATCTGCCGCGAGTACAGCGGGTTAAGCGCGTGCGACAGGGCGTACGGCCACCAGTGCAAGAACCAGATATACGCGTTCGGGTCCAGGCTGCCTGCCGCGATCTCCGGCGTACCGAGGTGGCGCAGCATGGCGTGCGTGAGGAAGACGGTGTTGCCGGCCAGGTAGACGATCAGGGCTATGAGTCCCTGGGTTAGCGGTGAGCGAAGCCGGCGCCGGATGCCGGCAGTGCCCGCTGTTGCGGGCGGGCCCGCGATGGCCGGCTCAGCTGTGGCATCGGCCGGCTGGGGATCAGACTGATCAGCCCGACTACCGGAATCACCCGACGGCACGTCGGCAGGCGCCTCTGGCACCTGCTCCGCGCCGTCGAAGTTGTCGCGCCAGGACCTGGTTGTCACGCATAAACCCTGGTAGATGGCCAGCAGGCAGTTGCCACCGGCTGGCCAGGTGGCCCATGCGAGGCCTGACCGACCGAGGGCATGGTGGATCCTATCAGGCCCATTACGGGCGCACGCCCTCGCTAAATTGTGGCCGTCCCCGCCTGAATACCGGAGGTCGAGACCGCCGAGTCGCCCGTGCTCGGGAGCCCTAAATCTCGGGTGATTCCCCGATGCCGGGCACGGCTCCCTGTGCGCATGCTCATAGTCAGATACGGCCCGCGGGCTGACCGCGGTCTTCTATGTGAGGAGCTACTAATGTCGCATCAGAACGAGGTCCGAGTGCGGGAGGCGTTCGCCGCTCTCGCGCGCGGTGACCTGGACACGCTGCGGAACGATTTCTTCTCTCCCGACCTGCGCTACCATCTGCCAGGCCGGAACCAGTTGTCGGGCGACTACGACGGCGTGGACCGGGTTATGGGGTTGTTCGGCCGGATCTTCGAGCTCACCGCCGGGACGTTCGGCTTCGAGTTGCACGCCGTTGCCGCGAACGACGATCATGCATTCGCTCACCTCACCGAAAGCGCCGAACGCAACGGCAGGCGACTCAACGACCGCACCGTCGTGGCGGCTCATCTGGTCGGCGGCAAGGCCACGGAGGCCTGGTTCTACCACACCGACCAGTACGCGGTCGACGAGTTCTGGTCGTAGCCGTACCGCCAGCAGCCACATTTGGCTCGTCGCAACCTCCGCCCGCGAAATAACGGGCACATACCTGGCGGTCGATGGACTGTGCCGATCTGCCGGGGCTATAGCCCCGGCGTCGGTACACGGAAACGCACGCGGCAACGGCTGCCGACGGACATAACGGATATAACATCCAGCGTCGACGGTCTGTGCCTTGCTGGGTTGGCTATAGCAGACCCAGCAAGGCACAGAACCTCTAGGGGAGCGCCGCGCAGGCTCGGAATGTCCGACATAGCGGAAACGTGCCGTGGGCCCAGGTGGCGCTCGTTGCCGTCGGCGGCAGGGCGAAGGACTGGAAGGCCGGGACGATGCGCTGGCGGCGCGGCGCGCGCGGAACTGGGCGCGCTATTGCGGCGTCAGCACGCAGAACTCATGGCCATCGGGATCGGCCATGACCGCCCAGCTCACCTCGCCCTGGCCGATATCGACTCTGGTCGCGCCTAGGGAGATAAGGCGGTCGATCTCCGCCTGCTGATCACCGTCGTCGGGCGGGGCCAGGTCAAAGTGCAGCCGGTTCTTCCCGGTCTTGGGCATCAGCGGCGGACCGCCCCAGGTGATCTTCGGACCGCCATGCGGCGAGCGGATTGCAGTCTCCTGGTCCTGGTCCCATACCAACGGCCAGTCCAGCGCTTCGCTCCAGAAGTACCCGACCTGCTGCGATCCGTTGCCCGAGACCGCTCCGATGAACCCGCAGTCGGCGAGGAATTTGTTGCCAGGCTCGATGACGCAGAACTCGTTACCTTCCGGATCTGCGAGCACGACATGACCCTCCTCCGGGCGCTGGCCGATGTCGATATGCCGGGCGCCGAGCCGGAGTGCCCTGGCCACCGTCTGCCGCTGGTCCGCCAGGGATGTGCTCGTCAGATCGAAGTGCATCTGGTTCTGGCCGGCCTTCCGCTCCCGAGTTGGCGGGAACCGGATCCGGAACCCGGTGTCATCGGCCGGCAGTAGCGCCATGCCGACCGCCGGGCTGCCGGCGATTTCCCAGCCAAGGACGCCGGCCCAGAAGCGCCCGAGACGGGGCGGGTCATTCGCATCGATACAGAGCGCGAGGAGTCGGCAGGTCATTCAAGTCCGCACTTCGATTTACCGAACTTAAGGTCCACGTCACCAGAGTGTGCCGGTTGAGAACGCGGTAAGGCCAACGGATTAGCGGCTAGCTGCGCGGCAGCATAAACCCGTTTGCGTCGCCTCAGACCCTGGCCGACGATAGACACCGATGAGCGCCGTGCTGATCACAGGCTGTTCCGGGGCAGGGAAGACCACGATTGCCCCGGTGCTTGCCCGCCGGGGCCTGGCATCCATCGATACCGACGACGACGCGCTGCTTGCGCGATCAGTCGACGCCACCGGCGCCGTCGTGGAAGAGCCGGCCGAGCCGGACTTCGCCTGGCTCTGCCGGCATAGCTGGGCATGGAATCCGGCCCGCCTGGACGAACTGATCCGGGCCGCTGAGCCGGCGACGCTGTACGTCTGCGGGGGCGCCGCCAATGAGCTGGAACTGGCCGATCGGTTCAGCCACATGTTCTTGCTGGAGATCGACGAGGCCACGATGCTGGCACGCATAGATTCGCGCCAGGGCAATGACTGGGGCCGCATCGGGGACACTCGCGAGTACCTACGGGGCTTCCTGCCCGGATACCAGGCTCGCCTGCGCGCATTTGGAGCGATCGCGATTGACGCCAGGCAGCCGCTCGATCAGGTTGTGGACGCGATACTCTCGCACACCGTGCCTGGAAGGACTGGAAGGTGACTGTGAGTCCGACGGAATCCCCGGTGTCGCCGGGCAGTGCGCGGCACGCGGCGAGCGACCAGGATCTGGTGGCGAGGATTCGCCAGGCGCGCCGCACACTGACGGCTGACGGGCCGGCCTGGGTCCGCTGCGCTGGTGACTTCGAACGCGTTTCCCTCCCTGCCTCTGACGGCGATGTCCTGCGTGACCTGCTCCTGGCCGAGAAACCCAGCACGGTGATCGAGATCGGGCTTGCGTACGGAAGTTCCGCCCTCGCCGTCGCAGAAGCGCTAGCCGCTGCGGGATCGGACGATGCCCGGCACGTCATAGTCGATGCTTACCAAGAGCACTTCCACGGCTGCGGTTGGGCGGCGCTCACCACAGCCGGGCTGGCGGGCATGTGTTCGCTGGTGCAGGAGCGGTCACAGGTTGCGCTGCCCCGCCTGCTTGGCGAAGGCTTCGTCGCCGACGCCGCGTTCGTCGACGGAAGCCACGTGTTTCACAACGTCTTTGTCGACTTGTTTTTCCTGCGCGAGCTGGTCCGGCCGGGCGGCCTGGTGATCCTCGACGACTGCAACCACCTGTCCGTTGCGACGGCGGTCCGCTACTTCGAGATAAACACAGGGTGGGAGGCCGAACCGATCGCTTCGCCGACGCGGCTGCGAGCCGTGCGGCTACCCAAGTCGCGCAGCGAGCCGACTTTCGAGAGCTTCAGGCCGTTCGGGCTGGCAGCGACCACGATGATCCGGCGCGACGTGGGTCTGCGATGCACGACGGGCTAGGCGAGTGGTGTGAGCAGTGGCTTGGCTCGGCGATAGCGCAGGTCTTGTTCGAGGCTGGATCGCTGTCCGCCGTCACGGGCATGAGGCTCGCTGACGGTCGCGAGGTCGTGGTCAAGGTCCGGCGATACGCGCCTCGCCTGAACGCGGCGTATCTGGTGCAGCGCCATGTGCGGCAGCGCGGCTATCCCGCTCCCGAGCCGCTGGTGCCGCCAGTGCCACTGTCCGCGGGTGATTGCGCAAGCGCGGAGCAGCTGGTAGCCGGCGGTGCGATCGGCGGCAGAGGCAGCGGTGACGCGGAACGCTCGGCGGATGCCCTGGCGTGGCTGCTGAGACTCGCTCCCCCGATAGCCGATGTCGGCGACCTGTCTCCCGCGCCGCCGTGGGCCGCATGGGATCACGCCGGGCCTGGATTGTGGCCGGCCTCTGAGCATCGGGCCAATGGCCACAACGCGGCTGCGGCACCTGACTGGCTAGAGGAGGCCAGCCAGCGAGCCCGCGAGCGTCTCGGCCGGTACCGGGCGCCGCGCGTGATCGGCCACGGCGACTGGCACGCGGAGAACGTCCGGTGGTCAGGGAACAAGCTACTGGTCGTGCACGACTGGGACAGCGTGCTTTACCAGCCAGAAGCCGTCATAGCCGGCATGGCCGCGGCAATCTTTCCGGCCTTTGACGCCTGCTGGCAGCCGTCCACTGTCACCGAGAGCGAAGCGTTCCTGGCTGCGTACCTGCGGGCGAGGCCCGGACCTTGGTCGCAGGATGACATCGAGGCATTCTGGGCTGCGAGCCTCTGGACCCGCGCGTACGACGCGATGGAGGAATCGGCTGGCGGCTCGGTCACCAGCCTCAGCCAGGCCGAGGCACAAGATCGCCTGGCTCGCGCTGGGGCATGACAGTGGTGCGTCGCGGCCGCTACTAGCCGGCTGGCTTTCTGTGACCTGAGCCACCGGCCCATCGGCTATATGGCCTTCATCGCGCACCCTGACAGACAAGCCGGGCAGCATACTGCGGGTGATGGCACGCTAATGGCACGACCTGCCGAGCCCTTATTTCCCCGCTTGAGCTGCTCCCTGGTCATGTAGCCAGGTGACGAGATTCTGCCGCTGGGTGCCGAGTTCCGCGGCTACCTCGACGGGTGTCTGGCCGCTGTAGCCGGGATGCGCGTTGAGATCGGCTCCGCAGGCCAGCAGGCGTTCGGCGGTCCGGCGCTGGCCACCGTGGCAGGCTTGCCAGAATGCCTCGGTGATGTCGTCTGCTGACGGGGCAGGTCTGGCGGCGAGGAGTTCCTCGACGCGGGGCGTGATGCCGAGCGCGGCAGCATGCCAGAGCTTGTCGACCCTGGCGCCCTCGTCAACGAGGAGGCGGGCGACGTTCCAGCACCCGTATCCGATGGCGTTGTCCAGCGGGGTGCCGATCGATCCACCGGGCGTCTCGAGGTCGGCGCCGCAGCTGATCAACATGGCGGCTACGTCGGCGTCGTCGCTGCTGGCCGCCCAGTGCAACGGAGTCTCGGGCCGGTTTCCCCCCGTGTCGGCGTTAGGGTCGGCGCCCGCGTCGATGAGCAGGCGCACGGTGGCCGGCCCATTGGGGAAGTAGCCGGGCCAGTCCGTGACCACGTGGAGCGGCAGCCGGGTCCCGTGAATCTCCTCGGAGACCAGGCCGGGATTTTGGCTCAGCAAGCTCGCCAGTGCCGCGGTGTCGCCGGTGCGGATCGCGTGAACTGCGGCCATGGCAACCGGGTCCTGGCTGTCCACCGTGTGGTCTCCTCCCGGCCGGGACTGCGGATGCCTAGCTCAGCAGGCTAGCGCGCGGCAGTGACGTTCCGGGCCGCGTGTCGGTGCCCGGTGCCGAGGGCTGCCCCTGTGCAACTCATGTGTGCGGAGACAAGTAAGCCCCCGTCAACTGATCTGCCCCCGTCTTCCTCGTAGGCGCCAGAGCCAGGTGAGTGGTCGCAGGGTCTAGGGTCTGCCCGAAGGGACGGCCCGCAGGGCCGGCGCGCTGAGTGCCCAGATCGCACTGGAGCAGCGCGACGGCGGCCGCCCGGCCACGGGCCAATGGCACGTTAATGGCACGGAGCACCATTTACATGATCACGCTAGAGGTGTCTTGCCTGGTGGGCGCAACTGGGTTCGAACCAGTGACCCCTCGCTTGTAAGGCGAGTGCTCTACCGCTGAGCTATGCGCCCCTGCTTGCTGGCCGCGATGACCGCGCCCAAGCGTACCGCCCGGCCGGCGGTTAGCGTTCCGGGCGGCAGGCCCGGCAGGCGACGTAGCGGACAACTGCCGACGGGTACCAGCCGCGATCACGAGTGCGGCGCGGGATATACCGAAGCCGCCGCCGCGAGGCGAAAGCTAGGACATGGCGAACGGCGGGTGCTGCGAGGTCGGGCCGAGCACGCGCGACAGCGCCTGCTCGACCTCCTCTGCCAGGCTGGCCCCCGGCCCGTCCGGCCCCGACTCATGCAGGGCCGCTGAGCCGGCCGCCAGCGTCGCCGCCTGCAGTGGCTGGCCGACCCAGCCGCAGTCACGGCACTCCACCTCGCCGAGCCGGCGGACCAGGTGGACGCTTGAGCACACCGCGCAACGATCCAGGTCCGCCGCCCAGTCGACGGCCGCCTGGCAGCCAGGGCAGATCAGCACCTGGCGGTCACCGCGCACGCCCCGGCTCCACGGGCTCTCGCCCCGGTCCGGGTCGACCTGCCGCGTACCGCACCGATAACAGGGCAATCCAGTTCCGCCTCTGCCGATCCGTCCGGCCGCCGCCGCGCTCAGTCGAGCGAGGCCAGGGCCTTCTGGTACTCGGCGATGTCGCGTGCCTGTGGGACCGGGTTTACGACCTTCCAGCGCACGACGCCTGACTTGTCGATGATGAAGGTGCCGCGGGTGGCAATCCCCCTGTCTTCATCGAAGACACCGTAGGACCTCGCGACCGCCCCGTGTGGCCAGAAGTCAGACAGCATTGTGAAATTGAAATGCTGCTGATCCGCCCACGTCCGCAGGACGTAGCCGGAATCGACTGAGACCGTCACGAGCTCGACGTCATCACCGGTCACCTCGGGGAAGTCGTCGCGCATCGCGCACAGCTCGCTGCTGCAGACGCCGCTGAACGCCAGCGGGTAGAAGACGAGCACGACGTTCTTACTGCCGCGGTAGTCCGACAGCTTGACCGCAGTGCCGTGCTGATCCTTCAGCTCGAAGTCAGGTGCCTGATCGCCGACTTCAACCGCCATGGACTGATCCTCTCGGGCGCGGAATTGGGAGGAGCCGCGAGTGCGGCTCGCCAGGAGCTGCGCTTGCGGCAGGCTCCGGACATGACTCAGTGTGCCACCCAGGTTCGGCGGGCAGGCAGCAGGCTAGCGGCGCGCCTTCGGCGTCGTGCTCACCGGCGCGCCTTCGGCGTCGTGCTCACCTGCGCGCCTTCGGCGTCGTGCTCACCTGCGCGCCTTCGGCGCGACCAGCCTGGTGCTCGACCAGTTACGGCCGGCGCTGACCGTCGAGGTCTGGGACAGCCCGGCTGTCGGCGCGGCCTCGCCGATCTCGCTCGGCTCGACGTGGCCCTCACGGCCGGTCTTAGGCGTGAGCAGCAGGATGTAACCGCCGTCTGCCAGCGGCGTCAATGCATCCACCAGCGCGTCCACGAGATCGCCGTCGCCATCGCGCCACCAGAGCAGGACTCCGTCGACAACGTCGTCGTAGTCCTCGTCGACTAGCTCGGTGCCTTCCAGCGCCTCGACTGACTCCCGGAGCTGCTCGTCGACGTCGTCGTCGTAGCCGATCTCCTGCACCACGTGACCTGGCTTGATGCCAAGTCGCTCGGCCAGGTCACGCTGATCCTGCGCCTGGCCCGCGGTCGCGCTCACTGACGTCCTCCTGGTCCTCTCCGCATCGCCGCGCCTGGCTGGGTTTCCCGATCTGGCCACAATGCCCAGCCTGGGTTCCAGCTAACACAGTTCTGCGTTGTCGCTGCTCTTGATCGGACAGTTCACACTGGGTCGGCGCGGTGCGCAAGTCACAATTCATGCCCAGCGCTAAATCCCAGGCTAGTCCGCCCTGGCAGCGGTGCAGATGGACGCGCTTTACCCAGGTAGCGGCCGATTAATCCGGTGGCTGGCCACGCTAGCGATGCGGGTACGCTGCGGCTGGCACGGGAAGGCCTTTTCTACGGGAAACGTGGCGGCACGGGCCTGGCCCGGCTCCGGCAGCCAGTGTGGTTACCGGCTGGTAGAGATGCGCTATGGGGCATCCCGTACCAGGATTGGAACAGACAACAGGACAGGACGCGGCGGTAACAGCCTGCGTCCGCCCGCTGAAGGCGAGGAACTACCCGTGGCCTCCGGACGCCAGCGCTTTTCCATCATCAGCGACGGACTGCCCACGCAGCTGCCGGACATCGATCCCGACGAGACCAGGGAATGGGTCGAGTCGTTCGACGACGTCGTCCGGACTCACGGCCGGGCCCGTGCCAGGTACGTGATGCTCAGGCTGCTCGAGCGGGCCCGTGAGCAGCAGGTCGGCGTACCGGGACTGCGCAGCACCGATTTCATCAACACGATCCCGCCCGAGCGCGAGCCCTGGTTCCCGGGCGACGAGTACGTGGAGCGCCGGATACGCGCCTATATCAGGTGGAATGCTGCGATCATGGTAAGCCGCGCCAACCGGCCCGGCCTCGGCGTCGGCGGCCACATCGCCACCTATGCCTCGGCTGCCAGCCTCTACGAGGTGGGCTTCAACCACTTCTTCCGCGGCAAGGACCACGGCGAGTCGGGCGACCAGGTGTTCTTCCAGGGGCACGCCGCCCCCGGCATCTACGCCAGGGCGTTCCTCGAGGGCCGCCTCACCGAACAGCAGCTGAATGGCTTCCGGCAGGAGCTCTCGCACCCCGGCGGCGGGCTACCGTCCTACCCGCACCCGCGGCTGATGCCTGACTTCTGGGAGTTCCCCACGGTATCGATGGGCCTGTCGGCCATCAACGCCGTGCACCAGGCGCGGTTCAACCGCTACCTGCTGGCCAGGCAGCTCAAGGACACCAGCCGCTCGCACGTCTGGTGCTTCCTCGGCGACGGCGAGATGGACGAGCCGGAGTCGCGGGCCGCGATCAGCCTGGCCGCCCGCGAGGAGCTGGACAACCTCACCTTCGTGATCAACGCAAACCTGCAGCGCCTGGACGGCCCCGTGCGCGGCAACGGCAAGATCATCCAGGAGCTCGAAGCCACCTTCCGCGGCGCAGGCTGGAACGTGATCAAGGTGATCTGGGGCCGGGACTGGGACCCGCTGCTGGCCAAGGACACCGACGGGGTGCTGGTGAACAGGATGAACACCACCCCCGACGGCCAGTTCCAGACCTACTCGGTCGAGACCGGCGCCTACACGAGGGAGAACTTCTTCGGCAGCGACCCGCGGCTGCGGGCCATGGTCGAGCACCTGTCCGACGACGAGATCCGCAACCTGTCCCGCGGCGGTCACGACTACCGCAAGGTCTACGCCGCATTCAAGGCCGCGGTCGAGCACGTCGGCCAGCCGACGGTCATCCTTGCGCACACGATCAAGGGCTGGACCCTCGGGCCGGACTTCGAGGCGCGGAACGCCACCCACCAGATGAAGAAGCTGACGGTGGCAGAGCTGAAGGAGTTCAGGGACCGGCTTTACCTGGAGATCCCGGACGCGGCGCTCGAGGCCGAGCTGCCGCCGTACTACCACCCCGGCGAGAAGTCGGACGAGATCCAGTACATGAAGGAGCGCCGCGCGGCGCTCGGCGGGTACCTGCCCAAGCGCGTCGTCCGGTCCCGGCCGCTGGCGCTGCCGACCGACTCGGCGTACAGCGAGCTGCGGCAGGGCTCGGGCCGGCAGCCGGTTGCCACCACTATGGCGTTCGTCCGGCTGCTCAAGGACCTCATGAAGGACCCCGAGATCGGCGACCGGTTCGTGCCGATCATTCCGGACGAGGCCCGCACGTTCGGCATGGACTCGCTGTTCCCGACCGCGAAGATCTACGACCCGCACGGCCAGACCTACGAGGCGGTCGACCGCAACCTGCTGCTGTCGTATAAGGAGTCCGAGCGCGGCCAGATCCTGCATGAGGGGATCAGCGAGGCCGGCGCCATGGCCTCGACAATCGCGGCGGGGACGTCCTACGCCACGCACGGCACGCACATGATTCCCGTCTACATCTTCTACTCGATGTTCGGGTTCCAGCGCACCGGCGACCAGATGTGGGCGATGGGCGACCAGCTCGGCCGCGGGTTCCTGCTCGGCGCGACCGCCGGGCGCACCACGCTGACCGGCGAGGGCCTCCAGCACAACGACGGCCACTCCGTGCTGCTGGCCTCGGTCAGCCCGGCGTGCGTCGCCTACGACGCGGCCTGGGCCTACGAGCTGTCCTACATCATCAAGGACGCCCTGCGCCGCATGTACGGCTCGTCGGCGGAGCACCCCGACGGCGAGGACATCTTTTACTACCTGACCGTCTACAACGAGCCCTACCTGCAGCCCGCCGAGCCGGCCGACTTCGAGGGCGGCACCGCGGCGCTAGAGCAGGGCATCCTGCGCGGTCTCTACCGGTACGCGGCCGCGCCGGCGCAGACGGCGCCGAGCCAGGCGTCCTCGGCAGTTGTCTCCACCAAGGGTGTCTCCACCAAGGGTGTCTCCACCACGGGTGTCTCCACCACGGGCGAGCGGCCGCACGCGCAGATCCTGGCCTCCGGGGTTGCGCTGCGGTGGGCGCTGGACGCCCAGCGCCTGCTTGCCGAGGACTGGGGCGTCGCGGCGGATGCCTGGTCGGCGACGTCGTGGACGGAGCTGCGCCGGGACGCGCTGGCCTGCGACGAGTGGAACATGCTGCACCCCGAGGACGAGCACCGGGTGCCTTACGTCAGCAAGGCGCTGGACGGCCACCCTGGCCCTGTCGTGGCGGTCAGCGACTGGATCAGGGCCGTGCCCGACCAGATTGCCCGCTGGGTACAGGCGCCGTTCAGCTCGCTCGGCACCGACGGCTGGGGCTTCTCCGACACCCGCCCCGCCGCCCGGCGGTTCTTCCACGTGGATGCCGAGTCGATCACCGTCGCGGTGCTGGCGCAGCTGGCCCAGGCCGGCGAGGTCAAGCCCGAGGTGGTCGGCCAGGCAATCGCGAAGTACCGCCTGGACCTGCCGGTCAGCGAAGCCCTGTAGCTACGGGACGTACGTCATGCCCTTCCGGCTGCGGATGCCCGGCCAGCTCGGCGACTGGCTCGCCGACCTGGCCGGCTCGCAGCCCGAGGCGGCAGCCGAGACCGGCGCGGCCCTGCTCGTCTTACTGCAGGCGGACCAGATGCCGGGGCCGCCGCTCGTCGCCCAGGCCGGCCGGCAGCCGGATCCGCGCGAGACGCTCGACTTCAGCTACCAGCAGATGCTGGAGGGCCTGCAGCGGCTGCGGGAGCTCGCGGCCGACGCGAGCACGATCCGCGAGTCCGCCGAGCTCCGGGCTCAGCGCACAGACCTGGATGCCCCTGGCCGCGCTGAAGCCGAGCGCGAGCTGGACGCAGCCCGTCGGCGCGAGGAGGAACTCAGCGCGCGGAGCAGCCTGGCGCAGCGGCAAGTCGATGGGTTCCGGAGCCAGAAGGAGACTGCCAAGGCGCTCGCCACGGCAGCCGATGCGCGGCGGCGAGTTCTGGACGCGTTCGCCGCGCTCGGTCAGCACTCCGTCGATGACGAGGCCAGCGCCGAGCGGGCCGCCGCCGAATCCGCCACGCGGGTAGAGCAGGCCCTGGTGGCAGCCGAGCGCGCACTGGGCCGGGAGGACGTTCGCGGCTACGGCGCCAGCGAGGTGCTGGAGCTGCGCGCTGACCCGCTCGGCGCCGATGTCAGGCTGCTGTTCGCGGAGGAGCCGCGGGGAACTGTCACGTTGCTGACGGTCCTGGAAGGCACCGACGCCGCGCACAGGCACCGGCGCGATGCCGCTGACCTCGCCGCCGAGCTGCTCGACGAGATTCGCGCCGGCAACTGGCCCGCCCCGATCGGGGAGGCCCTCGAATTCGCCGACGCCAGCGGGTTCCTGCCCAGGTTCTTCCGGGTGAGCGCCGCCGACGTGACCGAGCGTGCCGCCGGGCTGGCCGGCGCCACCTCGCTGGCGGGCCTGCGCGAGCAGCGAGGTGTCAGCGCTGCCGAGCTGGCGCGTCAAATCGGCTCGAGCGAGCAGCAGGTCCAGGCAGCCGAGCAGGACAGCCTGGCGGACACGGACCGGTCGCAGGTCGCGGCCCATGTTCGCGCCCTGGGCGGCACGCTGTACCTAATGGCCAGGTTCGGCGACGAGCAGCGGCGCATCATCTGACGCGCCGATCACGCTGGCCTCCGGTCTCCCTTATCGTGGGCCGATGATGACCGCCTGCTCCTGCGGCGCCCGTTGAGCGCGCAGGCTGCCGCCTCGCTGCGGCCGCTGGGGCACCGGAACTTCGCGCTGCTGTGGAGCGCGAGCCTGGTCTCGAACGTCGGCTCGTGGATGCAGACCGTGGCGGTCGGAGCGCTGGTGATCTCCCGCACCGGGCAGGCCAGCTGGGCAGTGCTGGTCGCCGCTGGCGCGTTCCTGCCCATCGGCCTGCTCTCCCCGCTCGGCGGGGCGCTCGCTGACCGGATGCGCCGCAAGCCCGTGCTGGCGGCCGGGAACCTGGCGGAGGCGGTGGTGGCCGCAGCGCTGGCGCTCCTCGTCGGCACCGGCCACGGCAGCCCGCTCGTGCTGCTCGGCCTGGTGAGCGTGCAGGGATCGGTCGCGGCCCTGATCGGGCCGTTCAGCGCCGCCGTCTTGCCCGACCTGGTGCCGCAGCCGGAGTTCCTTGCCGCCGTGTCGCTCAACTCGGCGCAGTGGAACGCCGGGCGGATCATTGGCCCCGCGCTGGCCGGGGCTACCGTGGCTGCCTTCGGCTACCCCGCGACCTTCGTGGCTAACGCGGCCTCGTTCCTCGCCGTGGTGCTCGCGGTGCTGCTGGTGCGGCTCTCCCCGCCGCCCGGCCGGTCGGAGAGCGTGCTTGCCTCCCTGCGCTGCGGGCTGGCCGCGACCGCGGCGGAGCCCGCCTGCAGGGCCGCGATCCTCGCCATCGCGGTGGTGGCTTTCGTCGCGGCACCCTTCATTGCGCTGGTCCCGGCCATGGCGCTGCACATCGCGCATGGCGCGACCAGCGCCGTACCGCAGGCCACGTCCGCGCTGACCACCGCCCAGGGCCTCGGCGCCGTCACCGGGGCGCTGACGATTGCGCCACTGGCTGCCAGGATCGGCCGCGGCCCGCTGCTCGGCTGGAGCCTGGCCCTGCTGCCCGCTGTCCTTGGCTGCTACGCGGCCGCAGGCACGCTCTGGGTGGGCGTGGTCACCATGTTCGCGGTAGGGCTGGTCTACGTCGGGGTGCTTTCCGGGCTGTCGACCGCGGTCCAGCTGAACGCCCCGCAGAAGTACCGGGGCCGCGTCAACAGCTTCTTCCTGGTGGCGCTCGGGGTGAGCTATCCGATCGGTGCCCTGCTCCAGGGGCCCATCGCCGACAAGATCGGCGTTGGCTGGGCAACGGCGCTGTCGGGCATCGTGCTCGCCGCGATCCTGCTGCTGACGGTCCTGCTCAGGCCAGGATTCGCCAAGGTCATCACCGGCCGGGACCGGCCGGCCCTGGCCAGATTCGAGCTGCCTGCGGGATCCGGCTTCGCCCAGCCGCAGGCCCTTGCCGCAGGACCCGAGAAATGACTACGTCACATTGCAGTGGCACGCTGAGGACGTGACATCGTTTGCGAATGGCGCCAGCCCGCTCGCCCACCGGGGCGCCGAGGGCCAGCAGAGGCGGCTGACCGGCCGCGTCAGGGAGGCGACCATCGCCCGCCTGGAGCAGGCCACGGGCACCCTCGGGACTGCGGCCATGGCCTCGATGGACAAGCGGCTGCCGTGGTTCCGGGCGATGTCCGCGGAGAACCGCTCGTGGCTCGGGCTCATCGCGCAGGCTGGCATCGCGGCATTCGTGGAATGGGTCAAGCATCCCGAGCGGACCAGGCCCGCGGTGGCGGGTGAGGTATTCGGCACCGCGCCCCGCGAGCTGGCCAGGGCGGTGACGCTGCAGCAGGCAGTGGAGATGGTCCGGGTCATCGTCGATGTCGTCGAGTCGCAGGTGGACGAGCTGGCAGCGCCGGGCGGCGAGGCGGAGCTGCGCGAGGCCGTGCTCCGCTACACCAGGGAGATCGCCTTCGGCACCGCCCAGGTGTATGCCAGGACCGCAGAGGCGCGCGGCGCCTGGGATGCGCGGCTTGAGGCGCTGGTGGTCGACTCGCTGGTCCGCGGGGAGGTCGACGAGGGCCTGCAGTCCTGGGCCTCGGCGCTGAACTGGTCATTCAGCCCGGTGACGGTCATCGTGGGCACCGCCGGCGGGATCGAGCCGGAGAGCCTGATTGACGAGTTCCGCTCGCTGGCCAGGCGTGCCCGCCTGGACCTGCTCGGGGGTGTCCATGGCAGCAGGCTGGTGCTCATCGTCGGCGGCAGCGAGGACCCGCTCGAGGCGGCCAGGCACTTCGTCGGCCGGTTCGGGCCCGGCCCGGTGGTGGTAGGACCTGCGGTGGCCGATCTGCAGGCCGGCGTGCGCTCGGCGGCCGAGGCGCTGTCCGGGCTGCGGGCTGCAGCCGGGTGGCCCGAGGCACCCAGGCCCGTGCTGGCCGGCGACCTGCTGCCCGAGCGTGCTCTTGACGGGGACGAGGCGGCGAGGGCCAGCCTGATCGAGGAAGTCTACGAGCCGCTGCTGCGCGGCGGCACCGCGCTGCTCGACACCGTCATGACCTACCTGGAGCAGGGCAACTCGCTGGAAGCCACCGCCAGGCTGCTGTTCGTGCATCCGAATACGGTCAGGTACCGCCTGCGGCGGGTCACCGAGCTGACGGGGATAGTCCCTGGTGACGGACGGGGAGGATTCGCCCTGTGGACGGCGGTGGTCCTGGGCCGCCTCGCGCACAAGCGAACATGACTTGTAGACTTTCGACATAACCCCGCGCAGAAACTTCGTTTACTTCGGCATAGATATGGCGGAGTTCTACAGTGCAGGCTTAGACAATGCTTCTCATCGCGGCCCCCGGCCAGGGCGCCCAGACTCCCGGCTTCCTGGCTCCCTGGCTCGAATTGCCCGGTTTCGCCGACCGGCTGGCCGCGTGGTCCGACCTGGCCGGCTGCGACCTCATCAAGTACGGCACGGAAGCGGACGCCGACGAGATCCGCGACACCGCCGTCGCCCAGCCGCTACTGGTAGCCGCGGCCATCGCCGCCGCGCAGGACCATCTGGTGACCGGCGCTCACCCCGTCAGCCGCCAGTCGGTGGCAGTGGCCGGGCACAGTGTCGGCGAGCTCGCCGCGGGCGTCCTCGCTGGCGTCATCTCCGCGCCGGACTCGATGCGGCTGGTCCGGGTCCGGGCTCAGGGCATGGCCGAGGCCGCGGCCGCTGAGCCGACCGGCATGACCGCGGTCCTGGGCGGTGACGAGTCGGCTGTGCTGGCCGTCCTTGAGGAGTTCGGGCTGACCCCGGCGAACGTCAATGGCGCCGGCCAGATCGTCGCGGCCGGCACGCTCGAGCAGCTGACCGCGCTGGCTGAGAACCCGCCGGCCGGCGCCAGGCTCAGGCCGCTCTCGGTGGCCGGGGCCTTCCACACCCGCCACATGGCGCCCGCAGAGGACGCGCTGGCCATACAGGCGGCCAGCATCGAGCCTCGCGACCCGGTGCGTCCGCTGCTATCCAACCGGGACGGCACCGTGGTGCGCTCCGGCTCGGACTGGCTGCAGCGGATAGTGCACCAGGTGAGCGCCCCGGTGCGCTGGGACAAGTGCATGCAGACCATGGCCGACCTCGGCGTCACCGCCGTGATCGAGCTTCCCCCGGCCGGGACCCTGACGGGCCTGGCCAAGCGCGCGCTTCGCGGGGTACAGCTGGTGGCGCTGAAGACCCCCGAGGACCTCGACGCCGCGAGGGCGCTGCTGGCCGAGCACGCGGACAGCCACGCCGATAGCCACGCGCCCGAGTGGCGGCTGCTGGTCGCGCCCCTTGCGGGCACGTTCCGCGCGCCCGACGGCCACCCGGATGCGATCGCACCAGGCAGCCCGGTGGCTGTCGGCACCGGCCTTGGCCGCGTCGAGATGCGCGGCGGCAGTCACGCTGTTGAGTCGACGTTCCCGGCAACGCTCATCGAATGGCTGGTCGAGGATGGCGATCCGGTCAGCGCAGGCCAGCCCCTGGTGCGGCTGCTGCCCCAGGCAGCCGAGTAGCACGGCAGTCCAGGGCCGCAGGCCCGACAACAATCCGCAAACGGCGAAAGGCAGCAGGACATAATGCGACTCACTGACGGGCACCCGGGCGCACGAGTGCTGGCTTTCGGCGGATACCAGCCCGCCAGGGTCGTAACCAACGACGAGCTGTCGCAGACAGTCGACACCAACGACGAGTGGATCCGCGCCAGGGTAGGCATCGCCAGCCGCCGTATCGCGGGCCCGGACGAGACCGTCACCGACATGGCCGTGCAGGCTGGCGGCAAGGCGCTCGCGGCCAGCGGCCTGTCCCCCGCCGACGTCGACCTGGTAATCGTGGCCACCTGCACGCCGGAGGTGCAGATCCCCAACGTGTCGGCATCCACGGCACGCCGGCTGGGCATCGTGGCGCCTGGCGCCTATGACCTCAATGCCGCGTGCGCCGGATTCTGCTACGCCCTCGCCAACGCTGCCGACGCGGTGCGCACCGGTACCGCGCGGAATGTGCTAGTCGTCGGCGCCGAGAAGCTCTCCCAGTGGGTGGACTGGACTGACCGCTCGACGTGCATCATCTTCGCGGACGGCGCCGGCGCCGCGATCGTCGGCCCGGTCACCGACCCCGGCGAGCCTGCGGGCATCGGGCCGGTGTACTGGGGCAGCGACGGCGACCTGGCCGACAAGATCTTCATCAAGGACCGGAACTCGTTCATCTTCCAGGAGGGCCAGGCGGTCTTCCGCTGGGCCACCAGCGCGCTCGCGCCGATCGCGCTCAAGGCCTGCGAGAAGGCCGGGGTGGACCCCTCCGAGCTGGCCGCCTTCATCCCGCACCAGGCCAACCTGCGGATCGTCGAGGCCATCGCGCGCAAGCTCGGCGCGCCGCAGGCCGTCGTCGCCGACGACATCGTGACCGCGGGCAACACCTCGTCCGCGTCCATTCCGCTGGCCCTGTCGCGCATGATCGAGCGCGGCGAGGTCAGCTCTGGTTCGAAGGCGCTGCTGATCGGGTTCGGCGCGGGCATGTGCTACGCAGCGCAGGTGATAACGGTACCCTGACCCCCGCCCCGTCCCCGGGGCAAGCCACTACCGCAATACGCGAAATTCCGCAGAAGGAGAGCAGGAACCAATGGCCATGACGGAGCAGGAAATCCTGGCAGGTCTCGCCGAGATCATCGACGAGGTAGCCGGCGTGCCCGCCGAGGAAGTCACGCCGTCCAAGACCTTCGTCGACGACCTCGACATCGACTCGCTGTCGATGGTGGAGATTGCCGTCGCCGCGCAGGACAAGTTCGGCGTCGAGATCCCCGACGACCAGCTCAAGGACCTCAAGACGGTGCAGGACGTCATCGACTACGTCCGCCGCGCCGAGGTCTCCGCCTGACCGCGTCTGCCTGACCAGGAGCCCAGGCAAGCGCGGCGGACGCCGGGACGCGGTGGTCCCGGCGGACCTGGCGCCGCGTTACCCCCAACTCAAGGAGCAGAAGGACAGTGGGTACAGACCGGACGCGCGTCGTCGTCACCGGCTTGGGAGCGATCACCCCGCTCGGGGCCGACGTGCCAAGCACGTGGGAGTCGATGCTGGCCGGGCGCAGCGGCGTGCAGGAACTGGGCACTGACTGGGCGGCAGAGCTGCCGACCAGGATCGCCGCCTGGGCCGCCGCCGACCCGGCCACGCTGATCGACCGCGTCCAGGCCCGCCGTCTTGATCGGTGCGAGCAGTTCGCGCTGGTCGCCGCTCGTGAGGCGTGGGCGGACGCAGGCTCCCCCGAGGTGGATCCCGAGCGCCTCGGCGTCGTGGTCTCCAGCGGCATCGGCGGCGTGGCATCCACGCTGGCGGCCTACGACACGCTGAAGGACAAGGGGTGGCAGCGGCTTTCCCCGTTCACGGTGCCGATGCTGATGCCCAACGGCTCGGCCGGCTGGATCGCGATCGAACTCGGCGCCCGGGCCGGCGTGCACACCACGGTGAGCGCGTGCGCGTCCGGCGCCGAGGCGATCGGCTACGCGATGGACATGATCCGGTCCGGCCGCGCCGATGTGGTGCTGGCGGGCGGAACCGAGGCTGCCATCATCCAGCTGAACATCGCCGCCTTCGCCGCCATGCGGGCGTTGTCGACCCGGAATGACGAGCCCGAGCGCGCGTCCCGGCCGTTCGACAAGGGCCGTGACGGCTTCGTGCTCGGGGAGGGCGCGGGGATGGTCGTGCTGGAGTCGGCCGAGCACGCCGCCGCGCGCGGCGCCACCGTGCACGCGGTGGCGGCGGGCGTCGGCTACTCCTCCGACGCCCATCACATTGCCCAGCCGGAGCCCGAGGGCAAGGGGCTCAGGCTCGTGCTCGGCCGGGCGCTGACCGATGCGGGCATTGCCCCGAACCAGGTAGTTCACGTCAACGCTCACGCGACCTCGACGCCGGCCGGCGACGTGGTCGAGGCGCAGGCGATCGCGGCCGCGCTCGGTGACAGCGCGCCAGGCGTGGTGGTCTCGGCCACCAAGTCCATGACCGGCCACCTGCTTGGCGGGGCCGGCGCGGTCGAGTCGGTCGCGGCGATCCTGGCCCTGCGGGAGCGGATTGCCCCGCCCACCATCAACCTTGAGGATCCCGACGACGACGCGGGACTGTCGATCTCGCCCAAGCCGCAGCAGCTGACGCCGCGCGGCGACGGCCCGATGGCCGTCATCAACAACTCATTCGGATTCGGCGGGGCCAACGCCGCGCTGGTCTTCACCGGAGCCTGAGCCATTGACCCCCGTCCCGAATGTTCCCCCTGAGCAGGACGCTCCCAGCACCCCCGAGGAGATGAACGTGACTGTCGTGGACAACCGGACCGCGGCCGAGCTCACCAAGCTCAGGCCGGCCCCCTCGGCCCCATCCGCCGCAGGAGCCACCCCGCAAGGGCCAGGCCGGGATCCCCAGGCCAGGCTGGAGGCGCTCTTCGACGCCGGCACGCTGGAATTGCTCCGGCCAGCCGACGACAGCGGCACCCTGGCGGGGACGGGAAACATCGCCGGAATCCGCACCGTGGCCTTCGCCAGCGACCCGCGGGTCCAGGGCGGAGCCATGGGCATCGATGGCTGCACGGCCATTGTGGAGGCCTACGACCTGGCCATCGACACCGGAGCGCCCATCATCGGGCTGTGGCACTCCGGTGGCGCGCGGCTGGCCGAAGGAGTGGAGAGCCTGCATGCCGTCGGCATCGTCTTCGAGGCGATGACCAGGGCGTCGGGCAAGGTGCCGCAGATCTCGGTCGTGCTGGGCGCCGCGGCCGGCGGGGCGGCCTACGGGCCGGCACTCACCGACCTGGTGATCCTGTCCGAGCAGGGCCGCATCTTCGTCACCGGGCCCGACGTCGTCCGCAGCGTTACCGGCGAGGACGTGGACATGGAGCGCCTGGGCGGCCCAGAGCCGCACAGCCGGCGGTCCGGCGTGGTGCACATCGTCACCGCTACCGACGCGGAAGCGCTGGAGAAGGCGCGCGGGCTTGTCGAGCTACTCGGCCACCAGGTAACCGATCCGGTGCCTGCCTCCGAGCTGCCCGACGAGGACCTAGGCACGCTGCTGCCAGACTCGCCGAAGCGTGCCTATGACGTGCACCCGCTCATAGCCGGCCTGCTGGACGAGCCGGGCATCGAACTGCATCCGCGCTGGGCGCCCAACATCGTCACGACGCTCGGCCGGATGGCCGGGCGGACCGTCGGCGTGATCGCCAACAACCCGCTGCGCCTGGGCGGCTGCCTGGATGCCACGTCCGCGGAGAAGGCAGCGCGGTTCGTGCGGATGTGCGACGCCTTCGGGGTTCCCCTGGTCGTGCTGGTCGACACCCCCGGCTACCTGCCTGGTGTGGGCCAGGAGTGGGACGGCATCGTGCGCCGCGGCGCCAAGCTGCTGCACGCCTTCGCCGAGGCGACCGTGCCGACGGTCACGCTGGTGACGCGCAAGTCCTACGGCGGCGCCTACATCGCCATGAACTCGCGTGCCCTCGGCGCGACGAAGGTCTTCGCGTGGCCGGGCGCCGAGGTGGCCGTCATGGGCGCGGTGGCGGCGGTCCGCATCCTGCACCGCCGCACGCTGGCCGCAGCCCCGGCCGAGGAACGCCACGAACTGGAGGCCAGGCTTGCGGCCGAGCACGAGCAGATCGCCGGCGGCCTGCAGCGAGCCATCGCAGTGGGCGTCATCGACGAGATCATCGAGCCGAGCAAGACGCGCCAGGCCATCGTGGCGGCGGTCGCGCAGGCCCCGTGCACGCGCGGACAGCACGGCAACATTCCGCTCTGAGACGTGAGGCGGCCGACTCGGCCGCTTCACTTATCACCTGGCGAGCGCGAATCTAAGCTGAACTCATGAAGTGGACGGGCGCCAAGTACGCTGACGGGCCGACCGCGGAGGTCGAGACCTGGATCGACGCGCCACCCCGGGTGGTGTGGACGATCGTCACCGACGTCGAGTCGATGCCGCAGATGAGCACCGAGCTCCAGTCGGTCCGGTGGTGCGACGACGCGGCCGGGCCCGCGCTCGGCAGCAGGTTCGTCGGCACGAGCAGGCACGAGGCCCTAGGCGAGTGGTCGACCACGTCGCACGTAGTGGAGTGTGAACCGCTCAGGGCATTCGCCTGGGCCGTGGCGGATCCGGAAAACCCGAGCGCCACGTGGCGGTTCACGCTCCAGGAGTCCGGCGGCGGGACCGTGCTGCGGCAGTGGATGCGGATGGGCCCGGCCAGGTCCGGTCTGTCACTGGCGATCGACGCGATGCCAGACAAGGAAGACAAGATCGTCTTCGTGCGCATGCGCGAGTTCGAGACGGCGATGACCGGTACCGTCGCGGCTATCAAGCAGCGGGCCGAGGCGGCCGGCCGCTGATGCGCACCGCCACCGCCGTCGAGATCTCCCGTGACGCCGCGCAGGCGCTTGACTTCGTGCTGGAGGCCGAGAAGCTCGGCCTGGACATCTGCTTCGTGGCCGAGGCCTGGGGCTCCGACGCGCCGTCCGTACTCGGCTTCCTGGCCGCGCGGACCAGCCGGATCCAGCTCGGCTCGGGCATCATCCAGGTCGGCACGCGCAGCCCGGTCGCGATCGCGCAGGCGGCGCTGACGCTCGCCGAGCTGTCACAGGGCCGCTTCCTGCTCGGGCTGGGCGCTTCCGGCCCGCAGGTGATCGAGGGACTGCACGGCGTGCCGTTCGACCACGCGCTGACCAGGATGCGCGAGACGATCACGGTAATCAGGCAGGCGTGCGCGGGCCAGAAGGTCAGCTTCTCCGGGCAGACCATCCAGATCCCGCGGCCAGGCCGCACCAAGCCCATGCGGCTGTCGATGCCCCCCAACACCAGCATCCCGCTGTACCTGGCCGCGCTGTCGCCGCGCATGCTCGAGCTGACCGGTGAGATCGCCGACGGCTGGCTCGGCACCAGCTTCGTACCCGAGGGCGCCGGCGCTTACTTCTCCTACCTCGATGCCGGCCTGGCCGCCTCCGGCCGGACCCGGGCGGACCTAGACGTCTGCCAGGGGGCGGAGGTGGCCATCTTCGATGACGAGGACGCCATGCGGGCGCACGTCGCGGGCCGCAAGAAGGAACTGGCCTTCAGCATCGGCGGCATGGGCACGGCCGAGACCAACTTCTACAACGCGGCCTACAGCAGGCAGGGCTGGTCGCAGGTCACCGGGCAGATCCAGCAGCGCTGGCAGGCGGGCGACCGCGACGGCGCAGCCGCGCTGGTCACCGACGAGATGGTCCTGGCCACCACGCTGATCGGCACGCCGCAGATGGTCCGTGACCGGCTCCGCGTCTGGCGCGACGCCGGAGTTACGACCGTGCGTCTGTATCCGGCGGGCGCGTCCGTTGCCAGCAGGCTCGCGACGCTTGGGCGGGCGATGGACCTGGTCGCAGAGGTCGGGTGAGTCTGGCGGGCGATGCTGTCCGGTCGTGACCAGCGCTTCCCGCCTGTTCGTTCAGCTGAGTTCGGTCCATGCCAGGTAGGCGGCCCGCAGCGCCGTCCTGCGCGCGGGGCGGGCCAGGATGTCGACGCTGCTGACCCATTGCTCGACAGCTCCGATCGGCGGCAGCGAGTTCACCTCCGGGTCGGTGATGTCGGCCAGCAGCGCCTCCTGGACGGCTTGGTCGACAGTGCGGTAGGGCCGATCAAAGAAGCGGGCCACGGCGGAGGCCGGGGCTGGTAGCCCGCGCGCGCGTTGCGCGGTCAGCAGTACCTCACATGCGTCGGCGAGACCGCTTTCCCGATCGCGCCAGGCTGGCGCCGCCGCAGCCGCGGCAACCGGTGCGGCCAGGTCCGCTGCCACAGTCAGGGCCTGGAACGCGGTGCCACGCCATTTGGGATACGGCGGCCACTCGCGTGACAGCACGAACGCCAGCCAAATCAGGTCGTCGGCTAGCCGCGTGCTCAGCAGCCTGGAGCCTGAGTCATCGCCGCGTTCGGCGGTCCGGCCGACCATTGGCATTTCCTGCGAAAGCCGCTGCCATGCCGCGGCCAGGACGTACCGCTCGACGTCAGCCGGGTACCAGCGCAGCACCTCGCGTACCTGGGCCAGCCCGGTGGTGCGGTCACTGAACACCGGCCCGGCGATCACTTCGAGTACGCTCTGGCCGGTCAGCACGAGCCAGTCAAGTACCGACATCCCGCCGGTCGGATCCAGGCCCAGTCGGCCGGCGGCAAACCCGGTGACCGTCGCGACCTCGACCTTGTGCGCAGGCGAGGAATCCCAGGTGACCGGAAACCTGACCGGGTAATCCAGGTAAGACTGGGGCAGTTCGCGTTCCAGCAGTCCGATTATCTGCGGCACGACATCGCGATCCGCCTCGTCGACCAGCAACGTCAGCCGGCAGCCCCAGTCGTGATCGCGGCTCATCACATCATCGACGCCGAGCACATCCGAGCCCGAGCCTAGCCTTCCGGCCGCATATCGCAGCCTTGGCATGGCCTGAGCCAGCAGGGGCGCGACCGTATCGGCGTGGAACCGCCGGGCGAGTTCGCTCCCGGTCAGGACGCGGTCATTCACCGCACCAGGTTCAGGTAGTGAAGGCGATCATGACATTGCACGGGGCGTGATGCGCGACAGAGTTCGG